>JBCCXA010000004.1 GCA_039192515.1 Verrucomicrobiota bacterium
AAGCACAAACAAATGCTGGTGCACCGCAGATTGCTTATCGGGAAACAATTACTAGAGAAGCTGGCGCTGAAGGCAAGCTCATCAAGCAGTCTGGCGGTAGAGGGCAATATGGCCACGTTGTGATCAGTGTAAAGCCTCGCGAGCGCGGTCAAGGCATCTCCATTGATAATAAAATTGTAGGAGGCGCTATTCCCAAGGAGTATATAGGTGCGGTTAGAAAAGGACTAGAAGAAGCTTTCATGAATGGTGTGATGGCTGGAAGTGAGGTGATTGACCTGCACGTGGATATTCTCGATGGCTCATATCATGAAGTTGATTCCAGCGAATTAGCTTTCAAGTTAGCAGCAATGATGGCTGCAAGGGAGGCACTAAGCAAAGCGGATTCAATTTTGCTAGAGCCCTTGATGAATGTAGAGGTTATTACCCCTGAGGAGTTTCAAGGAGATATCATGGGCGACATCAACCGTCGCCGTGGTCAGATTAGTGGAATGGAAAACAAAAGTGGCGCTTGCGTTCTTAATGCAGAAGTCCCATTAGCGGAGATGTTCGGTTATGTGAATACCTTGCGTTCGCTTTCTCGCGGGCGGGCTTCTTATTCCATGGAGCCAGCACGCTTTGAGCAAGTGCCTGGGAATATCATACAACAACTTGTGGAGCAAACGGTTTAAAGGAGAAAATTATGGCAGCAGCAGCGACTCGAATAAGAATTAGACTCAAAGGATTTGATTATCGAATGATTGATAAAGCAGCAGGGGAAATTGCTGAAACCGCTATCCGAACGGGTTCCCGGATTGCAGGTCCGATCCCGTTGCCTACAAAAATTGAACGCTATACCGTGAACCGCTCCACCCATGTAGACAAGAAAAGCATGGAGCAGTTCGAAATACGTACCCACAAGCGTCTGCTTGATATAGTAGATCCTTCCGCGAAAACGGTGGATGAGCTGAAGAAACTAAACCTGCCTGCAGGTGTGGATATTACCATTAAGATTTAATGAATAATTTAGGAACCAAGGAAATAACCGCGATAAGTCGCTAAAAGGAGCGAAAAATGAGTGTCGGAATTTTAGGTAAAAAAGTAGGAATGACTCGAGTTTACGATGACAAAGGAGCAGCTACACCTGTGACTGTGATCGAAGCAGCCCCCAATGTCATTTGTCAAGTGAAGTCAACAGACAAGGATGGGTATCAATCTTACCAAGTTGGCTATGACGATGTAGCAGACAAGCGTGTTAGTAAACCTCGTCTGGGTCACTTTAAGAAAAAGGGTCTTACACCTAAGCGCAAACTCAAGGAAATAACCTTTAATGGAGAAGAGCTTAAAGTTGGTGATGAGATTAAGGTTAGCCGCTTTGAGGCGGGCCAACTAGTGGATGTGATTGGAACCGGTAAAGGACGTGGTTTTCAGGGCGTTGTAAAGCGCCATAAGTTTCACGGTTCTTGTGACAGTCACGGTTCGATGATGCATCGTCGTCCAGGTGCAATTGGTGCTGGTTCAACTCCTGGCCGAGTTTTTAAGAATCAACCGATGCCTGGGCACATGGGCTCTAGCAAGGTGACGGTGCAAAATCTGCGCGTCGTGCAAGTCCGCGAGGATGATAATGTCCTACTGATTAAAGGTGCAGTCCCCGGCCCGAATGGCGGTTATGTCATGGTACGTTCGGCCGTTAAGGGGCAAAAAAATGTGGCTACCAACGGAGCTGAAAAGAAAAAATAAGGACCTGATAGATGAGTGTAAAACAATTAGATTTTAGCGCTGCCGAAAAGGCCTTTGATACCAAGCTAATCGAAGATGATAAAAAGGGTGCGCAGGCTCTACATGAAACAGTAGTCGCCTATCAAGCAAACCGCCGTTCCGGGACACATGCAACCAAGACGAAGGCTTTGGTAAGTGGATCGGGAAAGAAACCGTGGCGTCAAAAGGGAACTGGTAATGCTCGTTCGGGTTATAAATCATCTACGATCTGGCGTGGAGGTGGAGTCGTCTTTGGGCCTCAACCTCGCGACTATTCTAAAGTGACTCCGAAGAAAGTGAAGAAGTTAGCACTTAAGAAAGCATTCAGCGAAGCTGCTAAGTCGAAACGCTTACAAGCAGCAGCAGATCTTAAGGTAGATAGCGGAAAGACTAAAGATCTTGTTTCCTGGATTCGTGGAGCAAAATTACCTGAGCATCTTTTGATTATTACTGACCAAATTGATCGGAAGTTAATTCTGGCTTCCCGTAACATTCCGAAGGTGGAAGTTGTGAATGCAAGTGAAGTAAATGCCGAGCAAATTTGCCGCTATAAGCAGGTTGTTTTACTAGAGAAAGCGGCCCCATTGATTGCTCAACGAATAAAGTAAGCTATGAGAAATCCATACGACATTATTAAAACTGCTCGCGTGACTGAGAAAGCCACCGCTCTTACTGAGCGATATAATCAATACATCTTTGAGGTTGATAGTAGAGCTACCAAACAGGAGATACGTTTTGCTGTAGAAAAGATTTTTAGCAAAAGTGTTCAGAGTGTGAATACGATGCGTGTTCAAGGTAAGAAGAAGCGAGAAAGAACTGCGAATTTTGGGCGCACAAATCATTGGAAAAAAGCAATCATCACCCTAAAGGAAGGCGAAAGCATAGACCTCTTTTAAACCAAGGAATCATAAGCTATGGCAGTAAAAACTTTTAGACCAGTCACTCCAACACTTCGTTATAAGACCTCCTCCGACTTTGCGGAAATTACCAAGAGTGAGCCCGAAAAGAGCTTGCTTCAACCTAAGAAGAGAAGTGGTGGCCGTAACAACCGTGGACGCAAGACAGCCCGTCATCGTGGAGGAGGGCATAAGCGTCACTACCGTATCATCGACTGGAAGCGTAATCGTCACGGTGAAACAGCAAAAGTAATTGCTATTGAGTATGATCCGAACCGTACGGCTAACATTGCGCTGTTAGAGTATCCTGACACGCAGCGTGCTTACATTGTGGCGCCAGTCGGAATTAAAGTCGGTGCAAAGGTCGTTTCTGGTCCTGATGTGAAGCCTGATTTGGGTAATTCACTTCCATTGAACAAAATTCCTTTAGGTCAGAGTATTCATAACATTGAATTGATGCCGGGGCGAGGTGCTCAGATCGTTCGCTCTGCAGGTTCTTCCGCTACGTTGATGGGCTATTCAGGAGGATATGCTCAGATTAAGTTGCCTTCGGGTGAGATACGCCGCGTTCATAGCACTTGCTATGCAACCATTGGACAAGTTGGCAATACTCAGCACGAAAAAATTAAGCTAGGTAAAGCAGGACGTTCGCGTTGGTTGGGTAGACGCCCTCAGACTCGTGCTATGGTGATGAATCCTGTCGATCACCCAATGGGGGGTGGTGAAGCTAAAAGTAAGAGTGGTGGTGGCCGCAAACATCCTAAATCACCTTGGGGTCAAATTGCTAAGGGCTTCAGAACACGTCAGAAGCACAAACCATCAGATAAATTTATTGTTGAACGTAAGAATAAGAAATAATCATGGCAAGAAGTTTAAAAAAAGGTCCATTTGTAGACGAGCATTTGCTCGATAAAGTTGAAAAGGCAATTGAGACGGGAAATAAAAAACCCATCAAAACTTGGTCTAGGAGGTCTATGATTATTCCTGACTTTGTCGGGTTGACCTTCATGGTTCATAACGGCAAAGCCTTCAATTCGGTTTTTGTTACCGAAAATATGGTAGGTCACAAGCTCGGCGAATTTTCTCCCACTCGGATATTTAAGAGACATGGAGGTCATACGGAGAAGGTGACTAAGTAGATGAATTTTTTTAGTAAGCCTACTTTTTTAATAATAGTGGGCTTAGGTTTGACTGTCAGCCTTATGACAGTCTCGGCGCAAAAAGCGTCGAATAGTTCTTTAACAGATAAAGATAAGGTTAAGAAGTTGCGACAGCAAGTGCTCCAGTTACAGGAGAGCTTGATGATGGCTAAAGCGGACGCAGATCTCTTTCAGGAAAAACTGGCAGAGATGAAGTTGCAGAATAGAGCTCTGGGGCTTGAAGGCTTGAGTGCAGATGAGCAAGCCATGCGTGGCAAGCTTATTAGGCTAGTAGGCCAGCTCCATCAAAGCGAGAAACGCAGGATTCATACTGAAAAATTGCTAACTGATTTGATCAAAGCAGCTTCTGCTTATCACGGAGCTACGGCTCTTGAGAAAGCTGAAAAGAGAGCGGAATATGAAGTCATAGTTCGAGAGGCTCGAGAATTTTTAGCTGGTAATCCTCTGGGGGCTGTAAGACCAGCATTGGATCTCGGATCAGGACAAGTCATACATGTCGATCAAGAGATAGAGACAGTCGTGATAAACCTTGGGAAAAAACAAGGCGCCCGAATAGGGATGCCATTTAAGATTTTAAGAGGTCAGTCAGTAGTTGGTAAATGTCGCATTGTTGAAACACGCGAGTATTTAAGTGCTGCGCTGATTGAGCCTGGTGAAAAAAATAATGAAATAAACGTGCAGGTGGGTGACCGCTTGTTAGTAGATGCGATAAGATAGATATGGAAGTAAAAGCAATAACAAAATTTGTGAGGGTTTCCGCTTTCAAAGCGAGGAACATGACACGTCATATACAGGGGATGCCTGTAAATGACGCGATGGATCTATTGCGCTTTTCACCCCAAAAGGCTGCTCGTTTGGTAAGTAAAACTTTAAAGACGGCCATTGCTAATGCTGAGAATAATGACGCTCTTGATCCTGAGACATTAATAGTGAAGGAAGCGGTGGTTGGGGAGGGGCCCACTATTAAGCGTTTTAGACCAAGGGCTCGTGGAAGTGCTGGACACATTCGCAAGCGCACTAGCCATATCCGGATTATTCTCACGGAAAAGCCAGAGGACCTGGAAAGGAAAAAGACTAAGGTTAAGAAAAAGACGGCTGCAAAGAAAACTGCCGCAAAGAAAACAGCAGCTAAAAAACCAGCTCCTAAGAAAAAAGCTGAAACAAAGGCTGAGACAGAAAGTAATACAAAGGAATAAATTTATGGGACAAAAAGTACATCCAATTGGGTTTCGTTTAGCGGTTCGCCGCGACTGGCGTTCCGTGTGGTACGCAGGTAAGAAAGAGTTTCCCTCTTACGTGGCTGAGGATCATAAAGTTAGAAGCTTTCTCAAGAGGCGCTTAGTAGGAGCTGCTGTCTCCAAAGTTTTGATTGAAAGGGCTTCTAATCGTCTGCGCGTAAATATTTTTACAGCCCGTCCCGGCGTTGTGATTGGTCGTAAGGCGACGGAGCTTGACCGTCTGAAAGGTGAGATTCGTGACATTGTTCCGGATCGTGAGGTGCTGGTTGATGTTAAAGAAATCAAGAATCCTGAATTGGATGCGCAATTGGTCTCAGAAAATATTGCACTTCAGCTAGAGCGTCGTATTTCATTTCGTCGCGCTATGAAGCGCTCACTGCAAACGACCATGGATTTTGGAGCTCTTGGTATCAAAGTTCGCTGTGCTGGGCGTTTGCAAGGTGCTGAAATTGCTCGTGCCGAAGAGTATCGCGAAGGAAAAGTTCCATTGCATACGTTGCGCGCAAATGTGGATTATGGATTTTCGGAAGCAAACACCACTGCGGGTAAGATTGGTGTGAAAGTATGGATTTGTTTAAAGGAGGAAGCGGATACAGCAGCCGCTAAATGAGTTATGCCATTACTACCTAAAAGAGTTAAACATCGTAAACAACAACGCGGCTCACGTGCTGGCAACGCTACACGTGGAGTTGAGATTTCATTTGGATCTTTTGCTCTACAAACCTTAGATCGTGGATGGATCACTAATACTCAGATCGAGGCAGCTCGAGTAGCTCTGACTCGTAATATGAAGAGGAAAGGTAAGTTGTGGATTCGCATCTTTCCTCATAAACCAGTAACTGCACGACCTCCGGAAACACGTATGGGTAAAGGTAAAGGTAACCCTGAATATTGGGTAGCCGTAGTAAGGCCTGGAAATATTTTATTTGAGCTAGATGGTGTGAGTGAGTCTGTAGCCCGCGAATCCCTTCGCTTGGCCGCGTCTAAGTTGCCGGTTCACACTAGGTTCATCACAAGGGAAAGGAAATTGGTAGCATGAAGATAGATGAAGTAAAAGCCCTTAACGAACTGGAGCTTCGCAGTAAAGCGCAGGAATTGCGCCAAGAGCGTCTTAATTTACGCCTGCAACAATTGACCGGGCAGCTAGAAAAACCTAGCCGCTTAAAAGATATAAGAAAGACCCTTGCTAGAATTGAAACGGTTCTAAGTAACAAGCGTTTAAAGCAGATTTCTAGTAAGCAAGAAGAAACGGCAAAGGAGCCGCAAGCAGCGTAAGCAAAAAGGATTTAGAGCATGAGTGAAGTTGTAAAAAAAGATGGTAAGAAAGCGGTTAGGAAAGAGCGCGTGGGCGAAGTTGTTTCTGAGAAAATGAACAAAACGATAGTGGTAAAAGTAACCAGATCTATGCCGCATCCCCAGTTCCGCAAGTTTATCAAGACATCAAAGAAGTTTTACGTGCACGATGAGAAAGAGGAGGCGCGAGTTGGGGACCGTGTTCGCATAGCTGAGACGCCCCCCAGAAGTAAGACCAAACGCTGGGAGCTTGCAGAAATCGTTAAGCATTAAGGATATTAGGAGAAATAAGAAATGATTCAGCTTCGTTCAAAGTTAGATGTTGCAGATAACACGGGTGCCCGTAAGGCAATGATGATCGGTGTTATAGGTAAAAAGTCTATGAGTGCTCGCATAGGGGATGTCATCACAGCTAATGTAAAAGAGGCTGCACCTGATGGTTCTGTTAAAAAGAGTGATGTTGTTCGTGCCGTAATTGTCAGAACCAAATATCCTATTAAGCGTCCAGATGGTTCAGAGTTACGTTTCGACAATAATGCGATTGTGATTATTGACAAAGATAAGAACCCCAAGGGCACTCGTATATTTGGGCCAGTTGCTCGTGAACTGAGAGATAAGAATTTTATGAAGATCGTCTCTTTGGCGCCGGAAGTTTTGTAAAGGAAAGTTAGTTAATGAATACAAAGTTTCATGTAAAAAGTGGAGATGAAGTGCAAGTGATTGCCGGTGCGCATAAAGGACGCCAAGGCAAAATTCTGCAGATTCTCACTAAGAGTGACCGTGTGGTTGTTGAGGGTGTCAATATGATTAAAAAGTCGACACGCCCTACTCAGACTAATCCTCAAGGTGGATTTGAAGAGAGAGAAGGTTCAATTCATGTCTCTAATGTTAAGAAAGTTGAAGCTAAATCTAAAGCACCCAAAAAGAAGGCAGCTGCCAAAAAAGCTGCTAAGAAAAATGAATAAATCAAGAGAAGGAGTGACAAATCATGGATCTTAAAAAATATTATCAAGAGAAAGTGGTGCCAGAGCTTAAGAATAAGCTCGGAATCAAAAATATTCATGATGTGCCCAAAATTGAGAAAGTTGTTATCAATTGTTGTCTAGGTTCATTTTCAGACCGTAAGGCTGCGATTGAAGATGCTGAGCGTGAAATCACTGCAATCACAGGGCAAAAGCCTATTCGGGTATTAGCTAAGAAGAGTGTAGCGAATTTTAAGTTGCGTGCAGGGATGGACTTAGGATGTAAGGTCACTTTGCGTGGTCGTAACATGTATGAGTTCCTCGTTCGCTTGATTGTTGCGGCACTTCCTCGAATTCGAGATTTCAGAGGTATATCGGGTAAAGCTTTTGATGGACGTGGTGCTTATACTTTCGGAATAAAAGATCACACAATTTTCCCTGAAATTGAATTGGATAAGGTGAAAAGAACCATTGGATTTGATGTTACCATTGTCACCTCAGGTAAAAATAAAGAACAAACGAAGGAATTGCTAGCACTTATAGGGATGCCCTTTGCTGATCGTGTTCCAAAACCTCAAGCGGCCTCAGCAAGTGCGTAATAAATATAAAGGATAAGTTAACATGGCTAAAAAATCATGGATTGAGAAGCAGAAGCGCAAACCGAAATTTACGAGTCGGAAATACAACCGTTGTAGCATTACGGGTCGTCGTCGTGCCTATATTCGTAAGTTTGGATTAAGTCGTATAGCTTTTAGAGAAATGGCATCACGAGGTGAGATCCCAGGAGTTGTAAAGGCAAGTTGGTAAAAGGAGTTATTATGCAAACAGACCCATTAGCAGATTTTTTAACGCAAATTCGCAATGCGAATACCGCGAGCCTACCCGAGATTTTATCACCATACTCGCGTATGAAGAGTGATGTTGCTCATATTCTTAAGAGTGAAGGATATATCAAGGAAGTTGAAGTGGTGAAGAATGATGCCAAACAATCTTTAAAGCTAACTTTAAAAGTGGAGAAGAAAGCTAAACCGATCAGGGGAATTAAGAGAGTATCAAAACCGGGTCTTCGACAGTATGTCGCTGTTAGAGATATTCCTCGGGTACTTGGTGGTTTAGGTATTTCTGTTTTGTCCACATCACGCGGAGTGATGACAGGACAAGAAGCAAAGAAACAAAATGTAGGGGGAGAGCTCCTGCTTACAGTGTGGTAATAGCGATGTCTAGAATAGGAAAAAAAGCAATACAGGTTCCGGATAAAGCAAAAATCCGTGTAGAGGACCGAATGATTTTCGTAGAAGGTCCCAAGGGTAAGCTGGAATGGGAGATGCCTGCTGTCATTAATGCTAAGTTTGAGGACGGTAAAATCTCTGTTAGTAGGGAGAGCGAAAACCGTCAAGATAAAGCTCTTCATGGCCTAAGCCGTGCCCTTATCAGTAATATGGTAACTGGTGCGACAGAGGGCTTTACTAAGAAGCTTGAAATTCAAGGTGTTGGTTTCAGAGCAGCTCTAAAAGGAAAAGTTCTTAATCTTAATTTGGGGTTTTCTCATCCTATTGATTATGAGATTCCTGAAGATGTTAAGGTATCAGTAAATAATAATACTGAGATACTTGTTGAGGGCATTGATAAGCAGCGCGTTGGAGCAGTTGCGGCAAAAATCCGTGACTTTTATCCTCCTGAGCCATACAAGGGCAAGGGAGTTCGTTACGCTGATGAGATAGTTCGTCGTAAGGAAGGTAAGACCGCGCAAGGTAAATAAAATATCACTAGGAATTAAAGAGATGAAAAAGAGTAAAATTAGCAGTCGATTTAAGCGTAAGAGAGCACATCTACGCGTGCGTAAAAAAATCTCAGGATCTGAGTCGCGGCCTCGTTTGAATGTTTGCTTTAGTGGGCAGCACATCTATGCCCAGATTATCGACGATAGAGAGGGCAAGACAGTGGTGGGCGTCTCGACAACAGAAAAAACTTTAAAAGCTAAGGCAATTCGTCCCAATTGTCATGGAGCTACTGAAGTAGGAAAGATTATAGCGGAAAGAGCTAAAGAGAAGAAAGTAAGTGGGGTCGTATTTGACCGTGGCGGTTTCTTATACCACGGAAAAGTTAAAGCGTTAGCTGATGCTGCACGTGAAGGTGGATTGGAGTTTTAATTATGGCTGAAGAGAAGAAGGTAGAAGCGAAATCTCAAGAGACTACTGCAGCGCAAAAAGAGCCTACTGTAACTATACCCGAAGGTGTAGATGCTGGGGGAGTCAAAGAAGCTGTTTCTCATGTTGAGAAAAGCAGTAATAGGCCAGCCCGCGGTGCAAATGGTAGGGGTCGTGGGGGCCAGCAAGGTGGTCGTGGACAGCAACGCAGAGGTGGGCGTCAGCAGAGTTCTAACAGCGATGATGAAAAAGAGTATATTGAGAAAATCGTCTTTATTAACCGATGTGCCAAGGTTGTGAAAGGTGGTCGCCGTTTTAGCTTTAGTGCGCTCATGGTATCGGGTGATGGTTCTGGAAATGTAGGTGTTGGCTTCGGTAAAGCGAATGAGGTTTCTGAAGCTATCCGTAAGGCAGGCCAAAGTGCTAAACGTGAGATGCAAGGTGTGCATCTGACTAAGACATCCATCCCACACGAAGTCTATGGGGAGTTTGGTGGTGCAAGAGTTCTTTTAAGACCAGCCTCTGAAGGTACTGGACTCATTGCTGGTGGAGGGGTTCGTGCAGTAGTTGAGGCTGCAGGGGTTCAGAATGTATTGGGTAAGTCTCTAGGCTCTAGTAACGCTGCTAATGTCGTGAAGGCTACTATGGAAGCTCTCAAGCAATTGCGCACAAAAGAACAGATTTATCAAGCAAGAGGTAAGGCTCTTGCTGCTAAGAATTAGAAATTTAAGGAAAGTGTTATGCAATTACATGATTTAAGACCAAGTAAAGGGTCAACACATCGTAAAAAAAGGCTTGGAAGTGGTGAGAGTTCTGGTCTTGGAAAAACTTGCGGTAAGGGTGATAAAGGCCAAAAAGCTCGTGCTGGTGGCTCTATTCGGCCTGGGTTCGAAGGTGGGCAGATGCCTCTGATTCGTCGTTTGCCTAAGCGTGGCTTTAACAATAAAAATTTTAAAAGTTTTTACGCTCCGGTGAACCTTTCTAAATTGGATAGCTTTAATGAAGGGGACACTGTAGACGAAGCAGCGCTACGAGAGAAACGTCTAGTGACAGGCCGCTGGGATGGAATCAAGATACTAGGAAACGGTGAGATTTCTAAGAAGCTTTATATTAAAGTTCATTCTGCAAGTCAGTCTGCATTAGAAAAAGTGCAGAAAGCTGGCGGTAAAATTGAAATCGTTGCGCTTAGCCAAGAGGGAGAAGACCAGAAAAAGTAATTATATTTAATTGCTTTAAGATTGGGGCTTAGAAAGACGGGAAGAAGATGTTTAGCG
Source organism: Verrucomicrobiota bacterium (assembly GCA_039192515.1). Lineage (NCBI taxonomy): Bacteria > Pseudomonadati > Verrucomicrobiota > Verrucomicrobiota bacterium. Next base: position 10,705 of record JBCCXA010000004.1, read on the forward strand.
CTTTTATTAATACATTTAAAATACCTGAGCTAAGACAGAGGATATTATTTACCTTAGCTGTTTTGGTATTTGTTAGGCTTGGTTCCTCTATTCCATGTCCTGGCATCAACTCGGCTGTTCTTCAAGAATATTTTTCTTCAGTGGCCCAAGATCCGGCAGGTGGGCTTTTAAATATGGTAAATCTATTTAGTGGTGGTGCATTAAGTAGTTGTGCAATTTTTTCTCTTACTATCATGCCCTACATTAGTGCTAGCATTATCATGCAGCTTGCTCAGGGTGTCGTTCCATCTCTAGGGCGTTTAGCTCGAGAAGAGGGTGGGCGTCAAAAAATTACACAATACACGAGGTTGGGAACGCTCATTCTATGTCTTGTCCAAGGTTATTTGCTAGCTGCTAGCTTTGAGTCCCCTCAAAATATACCTATGCTACCAGGTATCGAAGAAGTCATGCAGCGAATGGGCCCTTTAGTGCCTAATCCTGGATGGATGTTTCGCATCGTGACCGTTATTACACTGACAGCAGGGACTATGTTATTAATGTGGATGGGGGAGCAGATTACTCATAGGGGTATTGGCAACGGTATCTCACTCATCATCGCAGTTGGAATCTTAGCTCAACTGCCAGCGGCTCTTGTACAGGGTTGGCAAATGTTTAATCCAGCCGAAACAGGGCAGGAAGCAAAGAGTCCTCTCTTGCTAGTGCTTCTCATTGCTTTCTTATTCTTTGTGATAGCGGCAACGGTTATGATTATTCAGGCGTTACGTAAAGTTCCAGTTTCTTATGCTAAGCAAGTACGTGGTAATCGAATGTATCAAGGTCAGAGTTCTTATTTGCCACTAAAAGTAAATTACGCTGGAGTGATGCCTATTATCTTTGCTAGTGCGATCCTGATGTTTCCATCAACAATGGTGGGCTTAATTTTTAGGGAATATGATTGGGCGGGCAAGGTAGTGAGTATTCTTTCGGAGGGTGCCGTCTATTACACACTTTATGGAGTGATGATTTTTTTCTTCAGTTATTTTTGGGTAGCTATGGTTTTCAACCCTACGCAAATCGCTGATGATATGAAGAAGAGCGGAGGTTTTATTCCTGGCGTACGGCCTGGTGAACCTACTGCAAAGTTTTTAGATTTCTCTATGACACGCCTCACTTTTGCGGGAGCACTTTTCCTAACAGCATTAGCTCTCCTGCCTATGCTTATTTCTCACGGTTTAAGAGTTCCTTTCCTCACAGCTTCCTTCTTTGGAGGAACGAGTTTACTTATCATTGTAGGTGTTATGTTGGATACTATGAGACAGACAGAAACATTTTTGTTACAGCGTCATTATGATGGTTTTCTTAAGAAGGGTAGAATCCGAGGACGTTCGAATGCAGACCGTTATCAAAGTTCTGATGGGGTAGCTGGTGAGCGTATTGGGTGGCTCCTAGTATTAGTGGGTATCATTATTTTGGGCGGAATAGTAGCTACCTTTATTTGATAGTGTAAGTTCTTTGATAAATTAGAGAGATCTGATGATTCCAATTAAGACCCCTGAGCAAATAGAATCGATGCGCAGGAGTGGTAAGGCGGCTCGTCAGGTATTGGATGAAGTCGTTTCAAAAGTTGAACCGGGTGTTACCACTGGTGAGTTAGATCAATATGCTGCGGAGCTTATTAAGAAGCTAGGCGGAGTGAGTCCTTTTTTAGGCTACAGGGGATTTCCTGGAACACTTTGTATTTCAGTGAATGAAGAAGTTGTTCATGGTATAGGAGGGGCAAAAAAGCTAGCTTACGGCGATACGGTAACTTTAGATGTTGGAGTGATTCTCGATGGCTGGGTTGGAGACAATGCGACAACGGTTGCTGTCGGTGCCATTCACCCCGAGACGGAAGATTTGCTACGTGTAACAGAGGAAGCACTTTACAGAGGGATCGATCAGGCCAGAGAAGGGAAGCGCTTAGGAGACCTTTGCAATGCTATCCAAAGGCATGTGGAAAGCCATAAGTATTCCATTGTAAGAGAATTTGTAGGACATGGAGTGGGCAAAACTCTTCATGAAGAGCCTCAAATTCCAAATTATGGGAAAAAGGGCGCTGGGCCCAAACTAAAGGCGGGAATGACTTTTGCGATTGAGCCAATGGTAAATATGGGGCGTGCGGGCGTTAAGATCTTATCGGATGGGTGGACGGTGGTGACATCAGATGGTAAGCCTTCTGCTCACTTTGAGCATACGGTTCTTATCACAAAGGGCGATCCAGAGATTTTAACTTGTCAAGATGACTAGATGGTAGACAGTTTTGGCGTTGTTTGGATCAATGCTATCTAATAAATGGAATTGAAAATATATTGTAATATGGCGCTTGCCAGGTTGTGAAAAAATAGTAATATGTTGAGCCCTGTAAATTTAGAGGGGGCTAAAGCAAGTAATATAAGGATAAAAATGAAAGTTAGAGCTTCAGTGAAAAGACGGACAGCGGACTGTCAAGTAATACGCCGTAAGGGCAAGATTTATGTTATTAACAAGAAGAATCCGCGTTTGAAGCAAAGACAAGGTTAGTAAGGACAAAGTTATGCCCCGTGTATTAGGTGTTGATATTCCAGGAGACAAGCGGATCGAAGCTTCTCTACAGTATATTTACGGTATCGGTAAGATCCGTGCCAAGGCAATTTTAGAGGAGTCAGATGTTGACCCTAATCTTCGTGCAAAAGAATTGTCGGATGAACAGATGAATCGGATGATAAATGTCATTCGTGTGAATGATATTTTGGTGGAAGGGGATTTGAGAAGGGAAATTCAGGCAAATCTCAAGAGATTACAGGCTATTAATTGCTATCGCGGTATTCGTCACAAGCGCAGGCTTCCTGTCCGTGGACAAAGAACATCAACAAATGCAAGAACACGCAAAGGTGCACGTAGAACCGTTGGAGTTGTTCGGAATAAAAATGCAAAAGCAGGAAAGGTTTAAAAAACTTTTTACAAGGATTCATTACTATGGCAGATGAGAAAAAAGAAACGCCTAAGTCTAAAGCTCAAGAAGTAAAAGCTGAGAAGGATGCGGCAAAACAAGAAACGAAACCTGCTCCTCAAGCAGAAGAGCCCGAAAAGAAAGAGACACCACCTCAAGTAACAGAAGCTAAGAAAGACACTAAAGCTGAAAAGGCACCGAAGAAAAAAGTTACTAAGGGTAAAAAAGACGAAGCTAAGACAGAGGAACAGTCTCCAGCAGCGAGTCTTTCTCTTGATGATGATTTACCCAAACCCAAGATAGTTAAAGCTAAGGGAAGTAAGAATGTCATACACGGTATTGTGCACATCCTAGCTACTTTCAATAATACACTTGTTTCAGTTTCTGATGCCCGTGGAAATATTCTGGGCTGGTCTAGCTCCGGTAAATGTGGTTTCCGTGGATCCAAAAAATCCACTGCCTATGTTGCACAAGTAGTAGCTCAGGATGCGTGCCGCCAAGCTATGGCTCATGGCCTTAAAGAGGTCGAAGTTCGTATGAAGGGGCCTGGGAGCGGACGTGAATCTGCAGTCCGTGCGGTTCAAGCAATTGGTTTAGATGTGAATTCAATTCGTGATGTAACCCCTATCCCACATAATGGCTGTCGTTTGCGTAAACAACGCCGTGTTTAATTAGTAGAAGGAATTTGTTATGGCTCGTTATACTGGACCAAGAAGTAAGATAAATAGAAAATTCGGTCTCCCCATCTATGGACCCTCTAAGGCATTGGAGAGACGTCCTTACCCGCCTGGAGTACACGGTGCAAAGGGTCGACGTAAACAATCGGAATATGCGATAGCTATTGGCGAAAAACAAAAGCTAAAGCACATGTACGGTGTGCTAGAGCGCCAATTTCGCAAATATTTTGAGACCGCTCACAGGCGACGTGGCGTAACTGGGGATACTTTGTTACAGCTATTAGAAACTCGTTTGGATAACATTGTATTCCGTCTAGGCTTTGCCAACAGCCGCCGTCTAGCCAGGCAAATGGTTAATCACGGTCACATTCGTGTCAATGGTGGAAAAGTGACGATTCCTAGCTACTGTTGTAAAGAAGGCCAAGTCATTGAGGTGAAGGATAATCCTAAGTCGCGTCAAATTGCTTCGCGTTGCTTGGAAGCTGCATCATTAGATCCTGTTCCTGATTGGGTAACGTTACAGCGTGAACAGTTTCGCGGTACTGTAGACCGTTTGCCAACTCGTGAAGAAATTGCTCCAATTGTAAATGAGCGTCTTGTTGTTGAGCTATACTCAAGATAGTAAAAGTCTTTTGATAATAAATAAGTTAACTGTTGGTCCTGGACCTATCGGCTATAGGCTTTCAGGGGAACCCAGTTTAAAGGAGGTAAAATAATGGCTATTAAATTAGGACGTTTCGAGATTCCAAATCGTCTCGTTAAACAAGAAGAAGGCGCTACTGAAACCTACGCTCAGTTTATTGCGGAGCCTTTCGAAGCAGGCTACGGACACACACTAGGTAATTCTCTACGCAGAGCATTGCTGAGCTCTCTTGAAGGAGCCGCCATTACCACAGTAAAGATTGAAGGAGCTCTACATGAGTTTGCTACTCTTCCTGGGGTTGTAGAAGATGTCGCCGACATCATACTCAATCTTAAAAAGATTCTTTTTAAGTTGCCAAGCCGCGACCCTCGTATTCTTTTACTAAATGTTACCAAAGAAGGTCAAGTCTTAGCCAGTGATATTCAACTAGACACAGGTGTTGAAATCATCAACCCTGATCAACTAATTTGCACCTTAGATGGAAAGCAAAAATTCGAGGCAGAATTTGAAGTTAAGGTGGGTCGTGGATATGCCAGCGGTGAAGATAATAAGCGTGATGACTTACCTATAGGTGTAATTCCTATCGATTCTCTATTTTCACCAGTTCGTAAAGTAAAGTATCTTGTTTCAGATACTCGTGTTGGTCAAAGAACTGATTATGACAAGCTAACACTTGATGTTTGGACAGATGGCCGTTTAAACCCAGATGAGGCTTTGCTTCAGTCTTCGGCTATATTGCGTCATCATCTAGATATCTTTGTTAATTTTGATAAAGAGCCTATTGAATTTGAAGAGCCTAAGCAGCAGGTTAGCCAAGAAAACAGCGGACTTAAGAAACTGCTGAACATGAGCGTTAACGAAATTGAATTGTCAGTTCGTGCAGCAAACTGTCTGAACAATGCTAATATTACAACGGTAGGCCAACTTGCCATGAAGAGCGAGGCGGAGATGCTTAAGTACCGTAACTTTGGTAAAAAATCATTGAATGAGATCAAGGATAAGCTCTCTCAATTAGGACTATCTCTGGGTATGAAGTTCGAGACCGGTTTAGTCGATGTTGGGTTAGAGAATATTGAGGAATAGACATGAGACACCGTAGGAAAACACTGAAGCTCGGGAGAAAATCTGAGCATCGTGATGCATTACTTTCAAATTTAACCATTAGCCTGATTGAGCACAGTCGGATCAAGACAACTCTAGCTAAAGCTAAAGCTGTTCGCCCTTATGCTGAGAAGCTGGTCACTTTAGGCAAGAAAGGTGAACTTCACCATCGTCGTCAAGCTGCGGCGAAGTTAAATGATAAAAGTGCCGTAAAGAAACTCTTTTCTGATATTGCTCCTCGTTTTAGAGAGCGAGCAGGTGGGTACACGAGGATTCTTAAGCTTGGACAAAGGAAAAGTGATGCATCAGAAATGGCTTTATTGGAATGGGTTGATTTTGATTTATCAGCTCAACCAACTACTGAGACTCAACCAGAAGCTTCCCAAGAGGAGGCTATTCCCAAAACACCAGCAAAAGATGATGTGGTAGAGGTCGAGGCTATTAAAGAGGAGAAGAAGGATTCTAAGTAAAAAATTTAAGCCTCTTGTTTGCTTTTCAAACTGCTGCCTATTTGGCAGCAGTTTTTTTTTGCAAATAAATGTTTTTTGGACACTCTTTACTAGTGGATGTATATCATGATGTTTTTAAGAGAAATCCGAAGCTAACAGTTTTGTTTATGTATATTGTTATCTCGGCATTTATTGCATTTATCCTAGCGTCGGGGTCTTTGGTTTATCAGGACTTTATAACGGGAAACTGGAAGAATTTAACAGTTAGATCATTTGCAGAAACAAATGCCTCACAATTTCTCACATACTGCTGTGCGTACGTGGCAGGGCTTCCATTCGTATTAATTGTGCAGATTTATTATCTTACAAAGCCTTCATTATATGCCAGTAATGACACACATTGGTTTTCATTTTGGTTTGTTCCTTCTGCAACTATGCATTTATTGGCTTTTATAGGGATAGCGGGACTTTCCTCGGTCTTTCCTTTCTCAGCTAACTTATTTGCGAGACCTTTGCTATTCGCTGAAATTTACAATGAGGCTAATCAGCATTATTTGTATAAGACCGATTCAGAGCTAAGCAGCGATTTACAGATCAGTATGATTATGGAATCGCATCATGTTTTTGCGTCTGATCCTATTAGTTGGAAAGACAAGAGTTTAAATCTTGTGATAGCTGAAGGTATAGAGCTTGAGCTAGAAAACAAAATAGGTTTACGTGAGAGCATTAGCACCATTCCCTTTTTCTTGAGTGCGGGTTTTACTGTGATTGGCTGGGTAGTGTATTGTTTGCTTGATCTAATGAAGAGGGTTTTTCTAAGGGATTTATATCCTATGGCACTCTATAGTTACTCGGGGCGGTTTATTTTTGTCTGTGCTCTTGCAATTGTCATGGCTCCAATTATGTTTTCCTCAGAATTGATTCCGCCAACGTTATTGGCGGCCATGTGCTTTTTGATTCCTTTTTACCCTAAGGAATTATTACAGTTCGTTAGAAAACGTTTTGAAACGATCTTCTCCCTGCAAAAACAATCTGAATTAGAAGAAAATTCGATGTCACTATCTAAACTAGATGGAATGAATGATTATTTTATATTTAGGTTTGAGGAACTTGGTATTGCTAATGTACAAAATCTGTGTTTCTGCGATGTAGAGTCGCTTTTAAATGATATGGGTTATCAGCGTGGCAAGGTGATCGATTTTATTGGACAAGGCCTACTGAAACTATACGTCCAGGAAGAATACCTGCCTGCCCTCAGAACATTTGGTGTCAGGACTGTATATGACTTTGTCTCTTTAATAGATAAGAATAGTATTAAAGGTATGTCGGCAAAAACGAATATACAAGAGTCTCATTTAAGTCAGATCCATAAAATACTTACACAGAAGCAAATGAGAGCTAGGGTTGACTTATTGATGAGTCATCAAGAAGCATGTATAAGCGTGGATAAAGTTGCGAATTGATGGAAGATAATTAGTCTTAATTACTCTTATAACCAGATATGATTTGCGCTTGCGAAACCTTTGCACAAACTCCGTCTTACTCTCCGACAGGTAATGAAGGCTGTTTTAGGTATCGAGGACTTAAGCGGTGTAAGGCTACTAGGCTTAGTCCAAAATATAAAATGCACTATTTAAAGCGGTATGGCTCAGATCCTATTGCCTACTCGACTATTCAAAGCGGGCTTAGAGATTATTACATAGCTGATTCTGGCTATGCAAGTTACGCAAGTTGTTTGGGATCTCATTTTATTTTGGGATCGATTATTTGTTCGGACAAGGATCTAGAGAATTTTGCTACTGAAGTCATAAAGGACCTCGGCTGTCCTTCATTTGTTCAGATCAACAAAAGCTTTGCTAGACTACTACATGATCATTTTGGATATAAGGTTACAAAAATAGGGGTAGAATCGCAGCTTCATACACAAAGCTACGAACTATCTAATGACTACAAAAAACGTAACTTACGTTCGTATATAAGAAAAGGGGAAAGACAATCAAATATTTATGAACTAACAATTGAAGGCTTGAGTAAGCAATTTGATATTTCGGTGGGTGATATAGAATGTGTTACTAAGCAATGGCTTAGCCAGAAGAAGCGAAAGAAGCAGATTAGGTTTTTAACTCGTGAGACTATTTATGAAGACGAACCCGGTGTAAGGAAATTTTATTCTATAGATAAGAATAATGAATTGATAGGTTTTGTTTTCTTTAATCCTATATACTCTGAAGGTGAAACAGTAGGCTATTGCGCTGATCACATGAGAGTAGTTAAGGGGGCTTCAAAAGGCCATGTTGCGTATATCATCATGAAGGCTTTTGAGAAACTTAAGCAAGAGGGGATTTCTTATCTCTCACTAGGACTTTCACCTTTTTATCGACTAGGATCAGACACTGACTTTAAGGAGAGCTTAGGACTACGAGCTTTGTTTCAGTTTTTGTATCGGTATGGAAATAGACTTCATAATTTTAAAGGATTGTCTTCTTACAAAGCTCAATTTAGAGGGGATGAACATGATGTTTATGTGGCAACAAAAAGCATCAATCCGATTAAGGATGTTCTAGCTTTTCATAAATATATGGGCCTAATTTAGGATCATACTACTTATCAGATGCAAGGAGTTCTGATTTACGGGAAATCAGATTTAAACCCGAATTATGCAGAAGAGACTTAAAATTTTACGCAACATCTTGGCCTCAAAAAATATAGAGTCTCCTAGAGGTATCACCTTTTGATGTATCTTCGTCGACTCTCATTTCTTTGTGGCTTAAGCTTTTAGGCGCCTCGTTCAATTTCTATGATATAATCTTGGTTAAACTGAGCCATGCCATAGAGACTTGAATATCTGTGCAAGATCTTGATCTCCGAAATCATGGAATATTCTGAAGATATCCGAGTTTCATCGCTAGATTGTTCCGTTCTTTAGGAGTTTCAGGAGGAGGTAAAGCTCTTCGAAGCCGACTTTACAAAGCTAAAGATTATTCTGAGCATATACTGCTAGAAGCAAGGAAATTGTCTACAGGCCAGTGCATGGCTGTTTGATTTCCTATGGGCTCCTCACTTCACAGTTAAGCGAAAAAGCTAACTTAACTGCTTAAACTTGTTGACGCCATAGGAACTTAAAGATCTGGGTAAGATCGTGGCCTCAAGAAATATAGAAGCTCCCAGCAGTATTATCTTATGGATACATCTTTGTTCGACTCTCTTTTCCTTCTGGCTTACACTATTATGTATTTGTTCCACTTCTATCATTGCTTCTAAAGTCTCCAGATAAGTTAATAGAGGGCTGAAAAGCGGTTGTTAAAGGCAGTGATTGGGCTTATTCTTATATGAAATGACTTTTCGAGATAATCGTGAGTTTTTCAGAAAAGCGATTAGCTGCTTTCTGCTAATCATATGTTGCTCTATAAGCCTTCGTAGCCAAGGAGTTGATCCTGCTGAGAAGACTCAAAAGTACTATGATGCCTTGTTAAAGCGACCTGCAGCGGGAAGATTATATGATAAGTTTTATGAAACGTGGCTGGATCATGGAACTGTTAAAGGCTTGGAGAATTTTCTAAAGCAAAAAATCTCCTCTTCCAATGAGGACCTTGAAGATAGGAAATTATTATTAGCATTCTTCTATCTGAAAACAGGGGAAGACAATCTTGCCCTAAAGCTATTTGAGGAAGTTGCGAAACTTCAACCAGACGATGCTGGCACATGGTATGAAAAGGCCTTATTGGAAGCCAAGAACCTTGATTTTGATTCAGCTATAAAATCACTTGAGAGCATTAAGCAAGAATCACTTTCAGATCAGGATGCAATTAAAATTGAGAGACTTAAAGGTAAGCTCTATGCCCGTATAGGAGAGAATGAAAGAGCTTTAGAGTTATGGGAGAGCATTGCGGAAACGTATTCGAATGATCCAAGTGTATTAGAGGACTTAGTTGATCTGCAAGTTAAGGAGGGGTTTCTAGATCAGGCCATTATCAGTGTGAGCAAGCTGATTGAACAAACTTCTGACGTTCACCAAAGAATTGCTAAAACACTTCAAAAAGCTGAGCTTCTCAATCGGGCAGGAGAAAAAGAAAAGTCCTTAAAAATCTACAGTGAATCTCTAAAGCAGATTGAAATAGGTTCTTGGTTGGAAAAAGAAATTTGTGAGGCGGTTGAAAAAATTTACCGTCAAGAACAAGATCTGAACGGCCTTAAAAAGTTTTATAGAAATCTCTTAGATAACGATAAGCAACGAGTTTCGATTAAGGAGAGGTATGCACAGGTTCTGTTAGACCTCAACCAGGGCGGAAAAGCACTTGAAGTAGTTGAGGAAATTTTAGAAATCATGCCAGGCGAGCGTTCTTACAGGGAAAAATATGTAGAGATATTGGGACAGATGGGGCGGCACAGAAAGGCCATAGAGGTACTTAATGGGTTGTTGGACAGTCATGCTGCTGACGGTGAGCTATGGGTGAGGCTATCTGAGTTACAGTTCCAAAACGGCGATAAGAGGAGTGCGGGAGAGGCTTTAGACAGGTACTTAGAGGTCAGTGACAAATCAGAATATGTTTACTTACGAGTTGCCAAATTACTGGAAGAGTTTGATCTCAAAAGTAGGGCTGGGGAAGTCTATGAAAAACTCATTGAAGTATACCCCTATAGCCTTAGTGCTAGAGGGAAGTATGCATCTTATCTATATGAAAATGGCGGTAGAGATGAGGCAGTTACAATTTGGAAAGAAATGATTAGTCAAGGAGGGCGGTCAGAGCTAATTAGCATATCTGGTATTTTATCTGCCCAAGGAGAGCATGAGCTCGCTTACGATTTTTTAAAAGAACGAATTGATGAATATGGGGATGATGTAATTTATTTAGGACTTATTACTCAGGAAGCCCGTTTTCTTAAGAAATGGGATGAAGCTTTACCCTGGGCAATAAAGAAGCTGGAGTTATCACGAGGTCTAGAAGAGATAAGGGCAGCTTTGACACAAGTATCATTTATCATTAGTCGCTCAAGAAAAATCGAACAGACGATTGAAAGTCTTAAAAGCAAACCTTCTCTTAGCATTCAGGAAAGAGCTCTCTTGGCGGAAATGTATGCTCAAGAAGGAGCACTAGAGGATGCTGAAGAGGTGCTAGAGGATTTAAAAAGCAAGGATATTTTCATATCTCTTGGGCTTATGGTTAATATATATGCACGCGCTCAAAATTGGGAGAAAGCTGCTATAGTAACAGAAGAAATGATCGAGCATGCCAAAGGTAGAAGATCTTTCTATTTAGAACAGTTAATAGGTTATTATCAGAAAGCCAGCAAATGGGAAAAAGCCTTAAGTTGGGTAAGAGAGCTTAAAAAGATATCTCCAAATAAGGTAGAACCATGGTTGCAAGAAGTCCAAGTATTAGGGCAACTTGATCGAACTGAAAAGGCCATTGAAATCCTTCAGAAGGCGGTAGGAAAATACCAAAATGACGTTTCTTTAAGAGCTAAGCTTGCAGAAGTTTTTACGACTTCGGGAAATAGTCAACGAGCAGTAGAAATTTACTGGGAATTATTCTACGAGGCAGAGGATGCTGAGGCTAAACTTCAGTGGGTTCGTCAGATGGCTAATGCTGTTAGAGAAAAGAGGGGCTTCGAAGAACTTATAAAGAGGTTTGAGAGTTTGCATCTTAGAGAATCTGAATCAGTGCTTTATATTCTGTCGCTTGCTGAGCTTTATAAAATCGCCAATGAACCTATAGATTACAGAAATGCGTTAGAGAAGGCCATTAAGTTAGACCCAAAAAACCAAGCGTTAAAACTTGAATTAGCTTCATTTTTAGAGACAGAGGGGTTATTAGATAATGCGCTGTCGATCCTAGAAGAAATTTCTCAGAAGGATAAAAGCGCTAATATTCAAAAAAGACTCTCGAGATTATATTTTTCTTTAGGTTATGATGAAAAAGGCTTTGAAGTCTTAAAAAACATAGCAGGGAATGACGAGATGGACGAAGAGGCCATTGAGTTAATTGCAAATGCCAGAGTGAGTTCCGGTGATTGGCAAGGTGCTATCGAGTTTCTTAAGTCAAAACTGCAAAAATTTCCCAATGACTACCGATTACGTTTTATGCTGGCGGTAGCTTATGTAGAGAGCTTAGAAAAAGAAAAAGCAATTGAGCAGTTTCTGAGACTTCTAGAAGTGAAGGATGAGCTAGCTAGAGTAAAAGTAGTAGAAACGGATACTCCTGGTTCATACCGTTACGAAATGATAAGGAGTTACGCAAAATTGCTGCCTGAAGTAACAAATCACCTTTTAACAAGCCGTCGTCATTCGGATGAGATATTTAAATATAAAGCAAATAATCGCTCTACTTTCAATCAGCCTGTAAGTGCTCAGAGCTATGGCTTGACCCTTCCTGTAGGTGTGAAGATGTTGAGAGTCTATACGATGGCTCATATACAGCAGCTTGCTAAGGATATGAGTTCAGAGAGAAGGAGCTCTCTGGTTTTAAGCTTAGGTGAACGTGGCGTGGAAAGAAGCGAACTTTGGGTTAATCAAGTCCTAGAGGGAATGCAGCCTAACTGGCAACTTATATGTGATATTATAGTAAAAAATCCTCAAGATAGGGCACTATTAGGTCTTTTTGCGGTTTATGGGAAAAGCTCAAATCTCGGGAACAAAAAGTGTTACGAACTTGGTTGCCAGGTATATGAAGTGTTTAGAGAGGAAAGTATACAGATGGCTTTTCTTGGTGCTCTTAATGCAGCTCTAGCTGATTCAAGAGGGAACAAATTATTAGCTGAAGTTCTCAGCTCTGATAAAAGAATAAATAAACCAAATCTTTTGTTAACAGTTACATTGCCGACAGTGTTGGGGGCATTAAGTTCGCAAAATAAGACCTCTTACATAAGCCTAGAAAATAGAATCAAATTAAAAGAACTCATGTTGAATTGGTATAACAATGTAGATTGGGAGATGTTAGATTTCGGTGCAAGGATTATGGTCTATGTAGCTCAAGCTCTGGCACACGAAGAGGATTATGAAACTTTAATCTCCTTTCTGGATGATGAAGCTAAAAGGTTTAGTCGCCCAAATATTAAAAGCAACCTGCCCAATTATTTTCAGAGAATTCAGCAGCAAAAATTTCTTGGTAAACTAAACTTTCCTCCTGGTGGTACAAAGGAATTACCAGAATTTATGTTGATATTAGTTGATCCTCCTTCGGTAAGGACAAGCACCTATCTTACTCTAAAGCTACCAAAATCAAAGGTAGATATTCTCAAGCACGTGGATAAAACGCAGAACCCCTATCTAAGAATCCTTCTCGTGAGGCTTTTAGAAGATGACTCTCTAACTAAATCAGAAGTTGATAAACTTTTACTTCAAGAGAGTCCTAGTTTAGATGATTACCTATGGTCAGCAGCTTTTGCTTCTTACCAGGATAGGCATGTAGATGCGCTAAATTTATATAGGGAGGCTAAGAAAAAGCCTATCAATGCCATGACTAAAGCTAAAGTTGATCAGGCAATTGTATTTAGTTTATTAGAAATGGATAAAGAAAAAGTTACTGATAGTGATTTAGAGATAGGCCAACTCGCATTGCAAAGCCTATCTCGCAAAATGAATACCAAACAGGAGACTGATTTATTACTTAAAGCTATGCAATCACTTGGGCTTAAAGATGAAGCTCAAAAGTACAAGAGCCGCTTGGCTATTTCTAGCTCACCGCTCGCTAATATTTCTGCAACTAGCCGTTCGCCTGCTCGCCAGCCTAATAGTCTTGATAAAGTAAAAAAGTATCTCAATGAAAAGAAGGGCGAACATGCTGTTGATGTTGCAGCATCCGAACTCAGAAGTTTATCACAAAAATTTCTATCTAACGGGGGTAAAACAAATCAAACAGCCAAGCAATTGCAGCAAGAGCTTCGTAAAAAAGGGTTAGTTAAAGATGTGTTAGAAAAGCTTAAGCCCAGTATTGAACTCAATTTTAAACAATTGGCAATTTTGGGGGCAGCCCATGAACTAATGGAGGAGGATTCATTGGCCCTTGATTATTACCAGAAAGCCTTAAAAATAAATCCCGATCAAGTCATTATCTCACTTCGTGTAGCCATGATGAGTTTAAGGGATAATAAAGAAACTGCCCGTGGCATCATTAATCAATTTGATCGTGACAGTTTTTATATAGTATCAAACGATTTGGAAACCTACTTTAATCATAATCGTAAAATAAGTTATCTCTCTAGAATAGAGCTTATCGAAATGTTAACGTGCCGTTTGCAAGCTATAGAGCTGCTGGACGGATCATGGAAATGGGTTCGATCCGTTTTTAATGTTTTGGAACGCAGTTATAATCAGGATGGCATAGAATTGCCGCAGCTTAGCACCCTCAGAGGTATGCGGGGAGAGTTTACGATTTCCTCTAAAAGCGGATCAGAGAGCATAAGAGAAAAGGCACAAAAACTTTCAGCCGTAAGGTTGGAAACTTATGAAAAACTCTGCCGGGTCATGCTAAATAACCCTGAAATGTCGCTCTATGCTTTTGAAAAAGTTTGCCGGCTAATATTAGCATCAGAGCGCCCAAGAAATGAATTGCCGAAAATGGCTCAAGAAGCATTGCTATTAGCTAAGAGAAATTGGGTATACCAAAATTACAGCCGCAAGCGATCTCACGATGCTTTATCCCATTATACACCAATAGAATATCTGGCTCTTCATGCATATAGAGAAAATAATTGGGATTTTCTCACAAATGAAGTAATTCCAAGTCTTAGAAAAGAAGAGCTGGGTCAGATGGCCGATTTACTGGAAGCCATTTCTGAATTATACCAAGTTGAAGAATATGAATTTGCTCGGGTGGCCCAGGATTTTGTCCGTAAAAGTTTCCCTGGGAATAGTATAGGTATGCATTATCTAGATATTGTTACGGATATATGGTCTGAGCGTCAGTTTAAGATGGATTTATCCGATACTTTGTTAGTAGGTTTGGAGCAGAGAAATCGGTATTGGTTTAAGGTTCCCTATGGAGTAATTGAGCATTGCTTGGAAATATACAACAGGGAAGGTCGAGAAGCTCTTTCAGCTATGCTAGATAGTATTGCTTTAGAGTATATGGACCAAGGTAAGAATAGAGAAAAATTCTTAAATCAGTATTTAGAAACACGTGGACGCACTCATGGCTCTCCAGGACACGATATTTATTTATTTGCTTCATTCATTGAAGAACTGGCTGGATATGAGTCAATCTCTTTATTTGCTTATCACTACTTAGATTCGATTTCACCAAAGTTAGCGTCAAATCATAAAGGTCCCATTATTAATAATTTGGTAAGAAGAGTCCCAAAACAATCAGATGAGGTTATTTCTTTTTTGATAAATTCAGAACTACTTAGACTTGATCTGGATAGAATGCGTCTCTATCGCATTCAAAATGCTAATAAAAAGACATTAGTATCATCTATTTTGGGTAATATTCAAAGGGCTAAAGAAAATGAAAAGGAGAGTGTGATCGTTGCACTGTCAGAGGCGGCTGAAAAAGATTCTTCATTTGGGCTCCAGTTCGCACTCGCCTATCTTAAAGATAAATCAGGGGAAAGTCTTCTTGAGCTTTTTACCTTGAACTCAGAATCACTGGCTGGATTGCCTTCAGAGCAAAAGAACGAGTGGATCTTGGCAATACGTGACTTACTCCCTAAAGATATTTATGATACTGAACTGTCTGAAGATAGCAGAGATTTTCTTGCTTGGTTGAAAAAGCAAAAGACCGAGGGCTGATATGGATAAATTAACGCAAATTGAAACGGATAGAGGCGCTGGAGTAACAGAGTTTATTGCTAGTATTTGCAAAAGACTCAATCAGCACAGATTATGGAATTATTTCATTTATTCGTGTGCAGCAGCAGCAGTCTTGATGGTTTTAATTGGTGCAAGTTATCTGCTCACAGGCCATGAAATTCCTAAGTATATTTATGGGATAGTGGGAGGATTAGCGATTGTTACTTGGTTATTGTATTTTACGTCTAGAAGGATTACCAAGGATGAAGCGGCAGCTTACGGAGATCGGTTTTTTAATTTGAAAGATAGCTTAGTTTCATGTCGAAATTTTGCAAAGAGTCGGCTTGAAGGTGAGGTCTACGATTTACAAGCTAGAAGGACGGTTAATGTTATTAAGCCTCTATCTGTAAAGCATATTGCCTATCAATTGCCTCGCCGTTCATTTGCAGTTCTCCTAGTGCTTGGTCTTGTTTCTGTCCTAATGGCTTTTAAAGGACCTTCCGAGTCTTTATTGAAAAAGCAACAGGAAGAATTGGAAACAGAACGGGAGACAGCAAAAATAAAAGGCGAGCTTGAGAAGCTAGTGAAAGATTTAGAAGAAAAGTCCGTAGATAACGAGGAGCGTGATTTGATAAAGGCCGATCGACTCAAAAAATGGGTGCAAGAGCTCAAAAGCACCAAGGATCGAGAAGAGGCTTTGAGACAATATGCTCTGCTAGAGAGAAAATTGAATAAGTTGTCTTTTTCGATACAAAGAAAAAAGGATGAGCAGCTGCTTAATAGGGTGGGAACCGAGTTGGCTAGAGCAAGAGAGTCCAAAGAGTTAGGAGAAATGTTGCGCGCCAAGAGATACAGGCAAGCTGCTCAAAAGTTGAAAGACCAACAGACAAGAATGAAGAAACAGGAAGATTTATCAGAAAAGAAAAGACAGCTTGAGCAATTAAAGACTTTAGCGCAACGAATGGCATCTGCATCTGACAGCTTAGCAAGTAGAATGGACCAAGGAGCTAGCTTGCAGAACAACATGCCACAAATGGCAAAGCAAAAAGATGCGAATGACCATGACGCTAATCAAAAGCACTTAAAGGATCTGTTTGATAACTTAAAGCAAAATTTAGAGAATGCAGACCAATTATTGAGTCAATATATGGATGAGAGTCCGAAGAATGAGCAGATGACTAAGGATTTTGAAAATTCACTGGATAGTGCGGAAGGGGATTTGAGGCAATTGTCGCAGCGCCTGCAATCGCTCTCTAAGATGAATCAAGCAAAGCAGAGGCTAGAGAACTTAAGATTTGCATTAAGTGGTATACAAGGAGAGTTTATACAGAAATTACCGATCGATAAAAATGAAGGGCCACAAAGCGGGAAATTGGCTGGAAATCAATCAATAGACTCTAGTAGAGAAGCACAGGCAACTGAATCAAAAACGGGACTAGCGACTCAATTGAAAGGTGCTCAAGGAACGGGGCCCTCATTGAGGGCACTTGAATCAGCAAATCAAGGAAGTGGGACTGTTACCAGAGTATCAAAAAAAATAACCAAAGATTTTGAGTATCAAGTAGAGTCATTCATTCAGAGAGAAGATGTGCCTCAAGAGGTTCGTCAAGGAGTTAAATCATATTTTGAGAATATTCATCAGGGAGAATAAAGGAATTATAAGATGGAACCAAATCCAGCAGATCATCAAGTTGCGCTAGAGGAATTAAGTTTGGAGGATAGTGCTAAGCATTTTAATGAAACATTCAATAATCTAAAGAGCGAGGTTTCCCGCTTTATAGTAGGTCACCAGTCTCTTATCGAAGAAGTTCTTATTGCAGTCGTTTGCGGTGGACATGTTTTATTGGAAGGCGTCCCTGGGTTGGGGAAAACTGCATTGGTGCATTCTATTGCGCAGGCCATGGATCTAAATTTTCAACGTATTCAATTTACACCTGACCTCTTGCCTGCGGATATTGTCGGAACACAAATTTTAATGGAGCAGGATAGTGGACATAAGGCTTTTACATTTCAGCCTGGGCCAGTTTTTTGTAATGTTCTTTTGGCTGATGAAATTAACCGCGCAACACCTAAAACTCAATCGGCACTCTTAGAAACCATGCAGGAGAAGTCGGTTACTGTTGCGGGTGCAACTCATCAGTTGCAACTTCCATTTTTTACTTTGGCGACTCAAAACCCAATTGAACAGGAAGGTACTTATCCATTGCCTGAAGCTCAACTAGACAGGTTCTTTTTTAAGTTACATGTGGAGTTGCCAACGCGTGAGGAATTTTCGGAGATACTAGACCGAACATGTGGAACTGTTCAGCCAGAGTTAAAGTCAATCGCAAATGGTGAAGATATTCTCTTCATGGGTAAAACCTCGAGGCAAGTGCCTATTGATAAAACGGTGCAGGATTATTTAGTGAAAATTGTCCGAGCGACACACCCTGGTGATGACAATGCTTCGGATGAAGTAACTAAATACGTAAGACATGGAGCTTCACCTAGAGGGGCGCAAGCCATTCTTTCATCTGCAAAAGTTCGAGCTCTGTTGGAAGGGCGTTTTCATGTCGCTCGAGAGGATATTGAACGTCTGGCAAAATCAGCCTTAAGGCATCGTATGATTCTTTCGTTCGAAGGGGAGGCGGAAGGTATTTCTACAGATAAAATTATAGAGTCTGTCATTGCTAAGGTTTCTTCATGAATGCTTTGTTAACGGACTCGGATTTTATTGGTAAACTTGAATCTCTTTACCTCTTAGCTCGCAAGGTTTTAGGAGGTTCTCTTCAAGCAGATAGAAAGTCTCGCAAGAAAGGAGCGGGAATTATATTTGCTGATTACTCAGAATATTCACTAGGAGATGATTATCGGGCAATTGACTGGCGTATTTATGCAAGGTTCGAAACGTTAATCATAAAGATGTTTGAGTTGGAAGAGGATGCTATTATTTATCTTCTGATTGATTGTAGTCGTTCTATGGAGTCAAAGTTTTTCTTTGCTAGGCAGCTAGCTGCGGCTTTGGGTTATATAGGTCTGAATTGTCTAGATCGTGTGGCAGTCTATGGGATTTCTGAGGGGCTTAAAAATGTTTTTGATCCGTGTAGGGGTAGAGGCAAAGTCTTTTCTTTGTTGAAATCACTGGAAAAGCTTGAAGTTTATGGGAAGGATACGGATTTTGAGTCTTCCATTAAAGAGTTCCAGGCCAGGCATAGTAGAAAAGGGGTTGTCATTATCATTTCTGATTTTCTTTATCCTAATGGTTTTGAAAGAGGCTTGAAGCTTTTACAGTGGAATCGACATGAAATTTTTTGTCTACAAGTTCAAGATCAACAGGACTATGAATGTGATTTAAAGGGGGATGTAGAATTAGAATGTATCGAAAGTAGTAATAGAGTCAAGGTGACCGTATCTCCTAAAGAAGCGCAGAAATATAAGGAAGCTGTAAATGAGTGGAATCAGGGGCTCAACCGCTTTTGTGCCAGGGGAGGTATAGGTCTTGCGTCAACAAGCCCGGATCATGCTTTTGAAAGTGTGGTAGAAGATATTTTGAGACGTGGGGGATTAGTTCGATAGTGAATTTTTTAGCCCCCATCTTTTTCTGGAGCTTCCTTGCTTTAATTCCTCTGGTGGGAATTTATTTCTTAAAGGTTAAGCCTACTCGCAAAAAGACTACGGCGCTTTTCCTATGGCAGAAAATTTTTTTTGAAAAACAGACCAATTCATTGTTTCAGAGGCTACGAAATTTGTGGTCCTTGTTACTGATGGTAGTTGCTTTTTCTTTGGCTATATTTGCTTTAACTAGACCTGAGTTCAGTTTTGTAGAAAAGAAAGATCTTATTATTCTAATAGATGAATCAGCATCGATGTCTACCTTAGAGGGAACGTATTCAAGATTAGAGTTAGCCAAGCGTGAGGCTAAGAAAATTGTGAGAGCTGTGGATGGGTCTCAAAAAATTGGCATATTTAGTATCGCTTCAGAAATAAAGCATAGAACCTACTTAACTTATCATACCAGAGAGCTGGTTGAGGCGATAGACCTAATTGAAGGAACAGATATGCCTTTGGTCGCTAAATCCCTAGACTCTTTATTCCAATTGAAAGGAGTTAGTGAGGACTATCAAGTGCTTCTTATAAGTGATGGGGCCTCAATCAATGAAGCTTGGGTAAAGGATGAGAATATTAGTTTAGTGCTTATTGGTGAGTCGCAACAGAATATCGGTCTTATAGCAGCAGATTTTCGATCTGTTCCAGGTCTTGGTAGGCGTGCAGGTTTTTACTTCCAGATTGCGTCTACTTATCAAGAGAAGACCAGCGTAGACCTTGAACTAAAGCATGAAGACACTGATGTGCTGATAAAAATAATCCCTTTGGAGATTCGACCTGGTATTAATGAGCCTGAGGTTTATTTCTTGGACAATCCCGCTACGGGAAAGTGGAGTGCTCGTTTAAGAGTGGATGATGCTTTTCAAAAGGATGATCTTGTTCACTTTGTTTTACCTGAGTTAGAGCCCGTAAAAATTTCAGTTCAAGCTGAAGACCCTTATTTTTATAAACACTCTGTATTTGCTTTTTCAGGCGAATCAGGATTGCTCGAATTAGTTAATGGAGGCGAGGATCTTGTTGTTTCTCACCGCCGTAGTGTGGATGCTGAGGCGGTGCTCTTTTTTGAGCCTCTAGGTGAATCTGCTTGGTGGCATTCCTTGGGAAAAGAAATTGATTCAGTTAGCCCACGTGTTGTCATTAAAGATCACCCTGTTATAGAGCATTTAGAATTAACACAGATGACCTTCTTAGGGGCAAGGGAATTGAATGCTCCAGACGAAGCCATAGTTTTAGTGGAAAATGAGGATGCCATTCCTCTGATTTATGAGGTGAGGAAGGGTAATCAAAGAGCAGTTGTTGTGAATATGGATCCGAGTGGAACGGATTTTTACTTTTCGGCATGGTTTCCCATTCTAGTATACAACTCTGCGCTGTTTTTAGCGGGTCGTGAGCAAGACTTTAAGGCGACATATCCTACAGGCACCTTTGTTGACTTACCTGGAAAAGAGTCGCAGGAAGAGTTTTTATTACAACTTCCAACAGGGGAACAGACATCCTTAGTCAACAGAGAATATGGTCCACTAAAAAATTTAGGGTATTATTCAATGAAAAACGATGAAGGTGCTTGGGAATTTTCCAGCTCTTTACTTTCAGAGGAAGATTCTTTATTGGAAAGCCGTCTTCTCGCAGAGAGGATTGATGTGATTCCACGTGGTCGCTCAATAGCTTATTTATTAACGATATTAGCCATTATTTTTTTAGTAGCCGAGAGTATTCTTTATGATAGAAGGCTCGTGGGTTAGTCAGAGGTAGGTATGGAGTTAACTCAGTACCAACCACTGCTCTGGAGCCTGCTACTCATTCCCCTAGCAATCGGTTTTTATTACTCATTAGTAGACCGCCCCTCTAAGCTTAAGAGTTTCTCTTTGGCTTGCAGGGTTATAGGTATCTTATTTCTACTATTGGCATTATGTGGTCCTTATCTATTCACTGAAAGTAAAGAACTTCATGTGAACTTTCTCCTAGATGTTTCTGAATCAGTCGATCTTAAAGCAGTTGAAGATGCGATAGAAAGAGTAGAAGACGGGTTAAGTGAACTAGAACTTGGAGATTCCTACGCATTGTTTGTTTTTGCTAACGGCGTGAAACGTTATGAGATAGCAGAATTTAAGGATGTTTTAGAGACTTGGAAGCAAGGGCAATCAGATGATGAATTTAGATCGGCTACAAAGTTGGTGGATGGGCTTCTAGCTTCACAAATACAACTGCCAGCAGGTAAAGCTCACAAGATAGTCGTTTTAAGTGATGGTGTCGTAATTCAAGAAGAGCTACAAGAAGTCCTTTCCAATTTGAAAAATGAAGGGGTCGAAGTACAGCATCACCGTCTATCGCCTATCAGCCAGAAGGAAATAGTGCTTACAGATTTTAAGGCGAATTCGGATAGAGCGTTCTTAGGTGAAATGGTCCGTATGGATACAACAGTATCGGCGAATTATAGCAGTGAGGTTAAAGTACGTTTGTTTCATAAAGGCGTTCTGATTCGTGAACGAATAATGGATGTTCTAGCAAATAGTGAAACGGTCATTTCTTTTGAAGTTAAAATGACAACACCTGGAGCTAGTGTTTGGAAAGCTGAAGTGGTAGCGGAAGAGGATAATTTTTTAGTTAATAATCAATTGCTTACTACCATCTCTGTGCAAGGTAAGCCACGAGTATTAGTTTTAGATAAAGAAAAGGAGGATATGAGACCATTCGCCAGGGTCCTACGTGGCCAGGATTTTGAGGTAGAGCTTCGTGGCTGGAACGGCTTACCTACCACTATGGATGAGTTGCTTTCTTTTGATTCTGTCGTGTTAGCTAATTTTCCTGCTACTCAGATGAATGTTAGACAAATGGAATTTATTCGTAGATATGTTACTGAGTTTGGAGGTTCGTTAGCGATGTTTGGCTCTGAAAACTCTTTTGGTTTAGGAGGTTATTTCCAAACACCCGTTGAAGAAGTATTGCCTTTAGTATCTCGCTATGAGAAGGAAAAAGAAAAGTCAACATTGGCCATGGTATTGGTAATTGATAAGTCTGGTTCCATGAAAGGATTGCCTATCGCCTTGGCTAGGCAAGCTGCTAAAGCAGCCGTCGATGTTCTTAGTAAACATGACCAAATTGCAGTGATAGGGTTTGATAGTTCGCCACTCATTATTTCTGATATGCAGTTGGCTTCAGAATCTGTAACTATCCACACCGCTATAGATTCCTTATCTTCTGGAGGGGGGACCAATCTATACCCCGCTATGATGATAGGGAAGGAGATGCTTGAGAACACAATCGCAAAAGTTAAACATATGATTATTTTGACAGATGGTAGAACTCAAGCTTCAGATCACGAGACATTAACTCAGTCTATGGTAGATGTTGGGATTACTGTATCAGGTGTAGCCTTAGGGGGAGGTGCAGATAGGCAATTGTTATCGCGGATCTCGCAGATTGGAAATGGCAGATACTATGAAACAATGGATCCATCTACTGTTCCGCAAATTTTTACCAAAGAAACGATGGAAGCCTCTAAATCTGCTATTAAAGAGGACTTGGTACAAGCGGTTCAAGTTGGGGATCATCCTATGTTGTCTGGTTATAGCGATGCAGATCTACCTTTTGCATTAGGCTATGTGATGACTCAGGCTAAACCAACTGCCCAGGTTCTTTTATCAACCGATAGCGGAGATCCATTACTGGCGATCTCTCGTTTTGGTCTAGGGATGGGCCTCGCTTACACCTCTAGTATGAATGAGCAGTGGGGTGAGGAATGGCTAGCTTGGGCTGAATGTGGTAAATTTTGGGGGCAAGCACTGAGGGCCATTATTCGTCGACTGGATCCACAAGGTTTTGATGTTCAGCAACGCGTTACTGAGGATGCTTGGTCTTTTGATATTAAAAGAGAGGAGCCTAATGGATTTCCTCTTTCTAGGGTTGAGTGGAGTGCAGAAATTCTTAATGAGAGTGGCCAAATGAATGAGATGGCGGTTCGTGAAATAGGCCTAGGACGTTATCAATTGGAAGTCCCCTTATTGGACCAAAAAAAACTTACCTTGCGAATTCATGATCGGGACCACGATAAGCTCCGTATGTTCCATTACCACAGGCCCTATCCTGCTGAATATCGGCTCTCTACAGAGTTTGATCAATACTTATTTGCGACAGACTTGTATCAGCCAGATAAAATTCGTGAAGATCTATCGGTCAAGAAACACAAAAAGCGTATCGATCACTATGCTTACTTTCTAGCGTTGTTCTTTCTATGCCTCGGTATTCTGCTTAGAAGGATCTAGAACTTAACCGTTGCCGAGATACTTAATGTATGGAAGGTATATTGGTAATCTCCGTCTGCTGATTCACCGATCGCTGATGGTGTGCTGCCTCGAACTTCTCTCCAAGGTCCAGTGATGTGTTGATAAGTTACCGAGTAATACCAGTTTTTATATTCGTAGCCAATACCAATGGCTAGTGTATGTAAATCAGTATCAGGCACCTGAGGAGTAAAGTGAATATCTTCAACGTTATTCTCCGTGTAAAAATATCCTATGTTTAAAGTTATTTTATTATCAAATTTATAGCTGGCACCGATTTTATACATAAATCCTGAAGTATATTCTACAGGGATGCCTATGTCGGGTCCTGTTGGATCCAAAATCGTAATATCTTCTAAATAATCCCAATCTGTATATTCCACATTAAATTCTATGTTCCATTTTGGTGTAGGGCGATATGAAATTCCAAATGATAAAAAACTCGGATAGTTAAGAGTCCCTTCTGAATCTTGGACATCTTTAAAAGGCTTTAGCCCAAGATCCCCATCGTAGTCCATACTGGTTTCACTAAAGTAGTTAAAGCCAAAGGACCATTGAGGATGTGGTTGCCACATAAGGCCCGCAGTAAAACCAAAATCCCAGGCAGTTCCATCGAAACTGAACTCATCTCCGGGTGTCAGTCCAATAGTGCTTTTTATTTGGGTTGCACTGTAGTTGATAGTAGGTCCTATAGCTATAGAAAGGTTGGGTAGGACCTCCCAAGCGATGACAGGACTGAGTGTGAAATACTGGATACGTGCTTTAGTAATAATACTGGTAAAGCCTGAATCATTTGGCCAGCTGATACCTAATCCAAAAGGTGAATAAGTACCTACCCCGAAAGCTAATGGCATTTCTGGAGGGTTATAGGTCACATAAAAATGGGGTATGGCAAATAGTCTGTCCGTGCTATCTGTTTTGTTTCCAGTTACAGAGCGGTGATCTGATTCAAAATACAGATTATAAGAACCAAATTGTAATTGTTTGTCTTCTATCTGAGTTATACCAGCAGGGTTGTAATAGATAGCTGAGGGATTATCGGCAGTTGCTACAAATGAATTACCTCTTCCAACTGCATCAGCATTTTGATTTAAGACCCGAAAGCCAACAGCCTTACATTCCTGAAGAGTTATAAAAGGGCAAAGAGTTAACGTGCATAAAGACATGAAACGTAGAGGCTTCATACAATGTGTTGGCCGAGCCATAATCGGCGAGTTATATTACTTTAAAGTATTCACTGTCAACATTATTCTATTGAAGCAGTGGATTAAGCTATATATGGTAAAAATCAAAATTCAAATCGTTTGGTTACTTTCTGAAGAAGCTTCTTTTGTTACTGGGCATCCTTTGGCTATTGATGGAGGATTCCTGGCCTTTTAATTGATCGTGGGGTAAGTGCGCCAAAGTCATCTATTTCATCGAAGGTGTTAAGTCTAAAATAGGCATTGAGTTACAAGCGAAGTCACTCAATTTGATAGCGTCAAGCTTCGTGATTGGCTAGGCGTGTATGGCTATCAAACATGGATAAGTCATTCTGCATATTAATTTTGTTTTTTTGGATTGGGCTTAGGTTCTTATTAGATTCAAGCTGAAACAGAATATGATAGTCTTATTCGAACATGAAAGCTGCCATCAGAATAGACCTATTAAGTAGGTAATAGGGGATAAAATAGGAAAGTATTTAGAAGGAAAGGCTCATAAATCGAACATTTGATAAGTTACCGATGATTCTTGAGTGTGTTCATGAGTCATAGAATAGAGCAATTTCAGGCCAAGAATCTTTTGTGGCTTAAAAAAAATTATATGTCATGATACAGCGTAGTGAAACACAGCTATAACTTAGATGAAATAGGTGAGATTCCAGGCGATGTAGATAGGTATGCTGTGATCGGCGATCCTGTAGATCATTCTTTGTCTCCGGATCTTCATCAAGCAGGCTTCAATGGGATTAATCGGCAAGCCAACTATGTGCGCATACACTTGAGTCCTGATCAATTGGAGGCTGGTATTCAAAAAATGCGGGAAATGAGATTCAAAGGTTGGAATTGCACTCTACCTCACAAAGCAAAGTTAATGGAGCTAATAGATGAATCATCTGAGAATGCTCAATTGATGCGAGCAACGAATACCATCCTTAACGAAAATGGAAAACTCATAGGCTTCAATACAGATGGTGAGGGCTGGGTTAGAGCGATTAGGGAAGAATTTTTTGTCGATATTCGTGACATGCGTATCATGGTGTTGGGTATAGGAGGAGCGGGGCAAGCTATTGCCACACAGGCGGCGATAGAGAGTTGTGAGAGATTGGTGTTAGTGAACCGTACGGTAGATAAAGCCCAACGTATTGCTTCGTCTATCGAGCATTATTTTGAGTCGGAGCAGTTAGTAGGCGCGGAACAAAAGCTAAAGGTCATTCCTTTTGAAGAAGAGCCAGTGAAGGAAGAGCTCAATACCATTGACCTGGTGGTAAACTGTATGTCCCTTGGACTAAAGTCCTCTGATCCTCCAGTTTTACCTAGTCGAGTCTTGCAGCCGCATTTATTTGTCTACGACACGATTTATAAGCCCTCTAAAACGAAGCTTTTGCAAGCTGCGGAAAAAGTGGGTGCTAGGTGTGCTAATGGTTTGTCTATGCTCTTACACCAGGGAGCTTTGTCATTTGAGATATGGACAGGCGTTGAAGCACCCTTGGCAGAGATGAGGCAAGCCCTTAAAAAGGCGTTAACAGAGTAGGGAGAGCAATTGCAGCATTATTTACTAGGCTACGTCATGCCTATTTTAGTGGGTGCCTGTGTTGGTTCTTTCCTAAATGTCTGTATTTATAGATTGCCTGCTGGTAAATCAATAGTTTCCCCGGGCTCCCATTGCATGTCTTGCGGAAAATTTTTGCCATGGTTCTTAAACATACCAGTCGTGAGCTGGATTGCTCTGCGTGGAAGGTGTATGTGTAAATTTGTTAAGCTGGATGTCCGGTATCTCATCGTCGAGATTTTGACAGCAATTGTTTTTGTAACACTTTGGCATTTGTATGCCCCTGCTCAAGCAATTGTTTATGCTGTATTTGCTAGTGGATTGATTGTAGCGACCTTTGTCGATATTGACCATTTTATTATTCCCGATGAGGTGTCCATTGGGGGGTGTGTTGCAGGTATGATCTTTAGTTTTGCCTTTCCTGTACTTCAAGGTGTGGAATCGCACTGGGGCGCTCTTCGATCCAGCGTATGGGGCTGGTTTATAGGAGGAGGTATGTTGTTAGCGATTGCTATAGGTGGGGCGATTATATTGCGTAAAGAGGCAATGGGGATGGGGGATATTAAACTTATGGCTGCTTTTGGCGCTTTCCTGGGTTGGGAAGCACCTATTTTCATTATAGCTGTTTCCTCTGTGATGGGTTCAGTCTATGGCATTACCTTGCTTTTACTAAAGGGGAAAATGTTCGGTGTACCTATGCCATTTGGTCCCTTTTTGTGTTTGGCAGCTTTGATATGGATTTATGGTGGTAACCAATGGATGGATGCCTACTTGCAAGGAGCAGGCCTGAGGTAATGTGCTCGTCCTTTTGATCCCATGGCAATTCGTATTGTTCATACAGAAGCCTCCTTGGGTTGGGGGGGGCAGGAAATACGCATTTATACAGAGATGATGGCCATGCGTGAACGAGGGCATGAATTGGCTCTAGTGGCGCAAGAGAAAAGCCAGATTATACAAAGATGTCGTGACGCTGGGTTTTTATGTCAGGTGTTTTCATCTAATCGTTTCTTGTATCCGATTTCTATCCTACAACTGAGAACTTTTTTGAATGAATGGGGAGCAGAGGTAGTAAATACGCATAGCTCACGAGATGGCTATATAGCAGGTATTGCTGCGAGGCTGGCAGGTTGCACTTTAGTGCGTTCGAGACATATAGATGTTGAGTACCCTAACAGATGGTTAGGCCGGTGGGCCTTTGGAATACTTCCTCATGTGATAACCACGACGAGTGAAAAAATCAAAACGAATTTAGTAGAGCGACTCGATTTGAATCCGGATGAAGTTTCTTGTGTGGCAACAGGGATTGATTTGCAGAAGTTTAGTCCCAGTGAGATCAAAACTGAAATTACTCAGAAATATCATTTACCACGCGATCTTAGATTGGTTGGAATGATCTCCGTTTTACGAAGCTGGAAGGGACACCGTTATTTTTTGGAAGCCGCACGAAAAGTGATAGACCAACGAAATGATGTTCATTTTGTGATTGCAGGTGCAGGACCTATGGAGTCAGCTATTCGTGACTGGATTACAGAAATGTCCTTAGAGGATTCTGTTTCGATGATAGGCCACCAGGAGGACGTAGTGGAAGTAATCAATCTCTTAGAGGTTTTGGTGTTGCCTTCATACGCGCATGAAGGGATTCCTCAAATTCTATTGCAAGCTCAAGCTATGGCAAAACCAATAGTAGGGACCAAAGTCGGTGGAATTCCAGAGGTAATACAGCATGAGGTTAATGGGCTGCTGGTAGAACCTAGGTGTGAGAGTGCAATTGTGGATTCAGTCATAAGACTCTTAGAAGATCAATCACTGCGAAAGCGTTTAGCTCTTGCGGGCAGACAAAAAGCGTTAGAAGCATATAGTCTTGAAATCATGTGTAAAAAAATGGAGCAGCTCTACAAACGCACTATCGCTCCAAGTATGAGCTCTTAAAAATCAAGATGAAAATTTCAGCAGTTATCATCACTTTCAATGAAGAGAAAAATTTAGTCCGATGTCTCAAAAGCTTAAGTGGCTTGGTAGAAGAGTTAGTTGTGGTTGATTCAGGCAGTGAGGATCGCACAAAAGATGTGGCTGAAAGCTTTGGTGCAAGGTTCATTTATCAAAGATGGAAAGGTTATGTTGCCCAGAAAAATTTTGCCATCAATCAGGCTAAGTATGAGTGGATTCTAAATCTAGATGCAGATGAAGAATTGTCTGAAGAGTTGAGGAGTTCCTTAACAAAATTTAAAAACGAGAAGTCACTCCCTGGTATTACAGGCTATAGAGTTACTCGGGTTGTTTTTTTTAGGGGAAAGTGGATACGTCATGGTGATTGGTATCCAGATTATTTGGTTAGATTTTTCCAGAAAACAAAAGGCCGTTTTGAAGGAGGTAAAGTGCATGAAAGGTTGCAGCTAGAAGGAGGAGTTGTATCTTTGTCAGGGGAGCTGAATCATTATACCTACACTGATGCTAATGATCGCCGTGACAGATTGAGGCGATACGCTAAACTATGGGCCGAATCGAAGTATGAAGAAGGTAAAAGAGTATCGGTAGTTTGTGCGTATGCTCATGCGCTTTGGACATTCTTTAGGGGGCTAATATTGAAAAGAGGCTGTTTGGATGGAATACTAGGTATTGAAATAGCATGGGGTAATGCATGGGGTGTTTATCTGAAGTACAAATATTTGTATCAACTTGATAATTCAAGACATGATGAAAAGGATAAAGAAGGCGAATTAAAATGATTATTGGTATTCCTAAGGAAATTAAGGAGTTAGAAAGCCGGGTAGCTCTGATTCCATCTGGTGTCTATCAGCTTGTCAAGTTAGGTCATACAGTTTTGATTGAAAAAGACGCTGGTCTAGGCTCAGGTTTTGCTAATGAGGAATACGAAGCAGCAGGATCTGAGATTCTAGCCAAACATGAGGAAGTTTTCGAAAGAGCTGATCTAATTGTAAAAGTTAAGGAGCCTTTACCTGAGGAGTACTCCTTGTTAAGGAAAGATCAGCTTCTCTTTACCTTCTTACACTTAGCAGCCGATAAGAAACTAACAGAGGTTCTTATGGATACAGGAGTTACTGCTATTGCTTATGAGACTGTTGAGCGTAATGGACACTTGCCAGTTTTGGAACCGATGAGTGAAATAGCTGGGAGAATGTCTGTTATTGTTGGAGGGTATTATTTAAGTAAGCCTAAGGGTGGAAGAGGCGTGTTATTAGGTGGTGTACCTGGAGTACTTCCCGGTAAAGTTGTAGTACTTGGCGGAGGTACTTGTGGCGTAAATGCCGCAAGAATGGCAACAGGCTTAGGCGCAGATGTTACGATTTTAGAGGTGGACATAGAGCGTATGCGTTATCTGGATATTAGCATGAGAAATGCTCACACCTTTTACTCAAATGAGGCCCATTTAATGGAAATATTGCCTCATGTTGATTTGTTGATTGGTGCAGTACTATTGCCCGGAGCTAAGGCTCCTAAGTTAGTGACACGAGAGATGTTAAAAAGTATGAAACCAGGTAGTGTGGTAGTAGATGTAGCAGTAGATCAAGGCGGGTGCGTAGAAACGACAAAGCCGACTACACACACAGACCCTACTTATTTTGAGGAAGACATATTGCATT
Organism: Verrucomicrobiota bacterium; assembly: GCA_039192515.1. Taxonomy (NCBI): domain Bacteria; kingdom Pseudomonadati; phylum Verrucomicrobiota; species Verrucomicrobiota bacterium. The sequence goes on from JBCCXA010000004.1 coordinate 40,470, forward strand.
ACTGTGTAGCGAATATGCCGGGAGCCTACTCCAGAAGTGCAACTGAGGCTCTAACTAATATCAATTATACTTACGTGGAACTTTTGGCTCAAAAGGGTTTGGCAGGGGCGTGCAAAATAGACGATGGACTAAAGCAAGGAGTTAATGTGATGGATGGTCAGATTAGATGTCGAGCAGTTGCGGATGCACATTCCTTGGATTATGCGCCAATAGTCACTTAGAGGCTGTCTCACTATCATTTATGCTTCAAGATTGATAAATTAAGGCGTATTCTTATTTTATGTCTAAAGCGATTTCATACCTTATTGGTGCGATTATCTGTTTATTTTTTGTCGGTTGTGGGGATGAAAAAAATAAGCAGATTTATTTTTTAACAGGTGCTAATAGCCACAAGTCTGGAGTCCACGAACACTTAAAGGATGCCAAGCTTTTTGCTGACGCACTTAATACTAGTAGTTTGGGAATCGATGCGCATGTTCTTGATACCGGCTGGCCTGATGATTCTTCAATTTTGAGTGAAGCGGATGCAATAGTGGTTATTTGCGATGGCTTAGAAAAGCATGTACTTAATGGTCGTGTTGATCAGATCCGGAAGCTCTGGAAAAAGGGAATGGGTATTGTCGTATTACATTTTGCATTAGAATCTGAAGATAAAGATCTCGGGAATTTTTTGATGGACTCTATCGGCGCTAGATTCCAAGTGGGTTGGTCTGTGAATCCTATTTGGGAAGCGAAGGAATTTAAAGTAAGTGAGCACATTGTGAGTAATGGTGTAGGAGACTTCCCGGCTATTGAAGATGAATGGTACTATCACATGAAGTTTAGGGATAACATGAAAGGAGTAAGTCCAATTCTTTCAGTAGTGCCATCTTTAGATACATTAGGTAAGAATGGCCCCAGGTCAGGAAATCCGGTTGTTCGGGAAAAAGTTACAAGAGGAGAAATGCAGCATTTAAGCTGGGTTAGTGATAACGGTCGTTCAGGAAGAGGGTTTGGTTTTACAGGTGGACACTTTCATTGGAATTGGACAATTGATCAATTAAGAAAGGTAATTCTCAATGGTATTGTTTGGGTCGCTAAAGGAAGTATACCTGAAGGTGGCGTAGAATCCGAGAGACCCTTAATTAAGAGAAACGAAACTTTAGCTAAGGCTATAGCTAAGAATGACATTGAGGATATCAAGGTTCATGTCCAAATTGATTCTTCAGTAGTGAATGAACAGAATAAAGCTGGATTTAGCGCTCTGCATTTAGCCGCTATTCGTAATAAGCCGGCTATTTTAAGCCTATTGGCGGATTATGGAGGAAAACTTGATTTACTAACAACTTCCAAACGCTCACCTTTACACTTAGCGATAGAGAGAGGAGGGAAGGAGTCTGTTAGGGTGTTGATAGAGAGAGGCGCTTCTCTGAGTTTAGGTGATCAGACTGGCTGGACACCTTTGCATTTTGCTGCAGCTAAGAATCGACTTGAAATAGCAAAAATGCTCATAGAAGCAGGAGCTGATGTTCATAAACTGAGTAACGCAGGAGGAACGGCGTTACACGAAGGAGCTGCTAGTGGTGGCAAGGAGATCATCAAACTACTTCTTGAAGCTGGAGTTGATCCAGGGGTGAAAGCTGAAGATGGCTCACTTGCTCTAGATCATGCTATTAAATTCAAGAACGAAGCGGCAATTGGTATATTAGACAAGTAGATATCATTTGAGTTAAATTTGAACAAGTCTTAATAAGGAAGGTCAATAATCTCCCAGATTATGTCACCGGATGTATGTTGGGTGCCCGTCTCTTGTAGACCTCTTTTAATAAGCCCTAGGGCAATGATTGCTTGGTGCTTGGGAGAAAACGATGAGCTTGTGAGGATTCCAGACTTTTCTCCATTTCTAGTTAATTCTGTTGGTAAGTTAGGACATGTATCATGGTCGGTTTTTAAGAGGCAGAGTTTTTTATTCACATGCCCTTTGCTTTTGATACGGGCAATAGGCTCTTGGCCTGTATAACATCCTTTGGAATAGCTGATAGCCAGCTTGTCTAGATTGCCTTCAGGTGGTAGGCTCTTTTCGCTAATATCTTTACCCCATAGAGGCATGGCAGCTTCTATGCGAATTGCTGTCGCTGTTTTAGCTGAGCAAACGGGCTGTTCGTACTCCTGGTCAGCAGGCAGCCAGATGTCAATGCCGGGTGTGTTATACCGTTTAGATTGAAATGTTAATTTAGCATCTAGTTGCCGCTGAGTGATAAGATGAAAAATTTTCCAGCTTTGTGACACATCTACAAGTTCTACATCATCAGCAATGATATAGCGATCTAACCTAGCAGTTAAAGTTTCTTCAAGTGAGGGGTCTGCATCCACAAAAAAGGAGTCTGTATTTTTAGAGATCCAACCATCCCCAACCATCTTGCCTTTGTTTGTGCAAATGGATGAATATTGTGAATGTTTCTCTTGGAGGCTAGCAACATCGCTTGTCACCTGACCATTTAAATATCTGATACGATCAGATCCTTTAAGCTCTAGAATTAATCTGGGAGAAATAGGTAGTGCTATTTCTCCGGCTAGCACGCCATCGTAGTCAGTCAAGATCTCATTGAGTTGGCTTCGACTCATGATTACTTAGATCTAAATATTGCTTGAGAGTGTCGTAATGATTGTGATTAGCGGGTAGAAGAGGGCTATCACGATGGTTCCCACAATTACCGCAAGACCCACGATCATAACCGGCTCTAGCAGAGAGGTGAGACTACCGACAGTGACATCTACTTCCTCTTCGTAAACGTCAGCTACTTTAGTAAGCATGTCTGGAAGCTGACCAGTCTCTTCCCCAACCTGTATCATACTGATAACCATGGGAGGAAAAAGGCCGCTGGCATCTAGAGGGGCAACCATAGACTCACCCTCTTTTACTGCGTCGTGAACTTTTGAGATAGCATCCATGACAACCACATTTCCAGAAGTTTCTTTTGTAATATTGAGGGCTTGGAGAATAGGAACACCACTGGAGACGAGGGTTCCTAGGGTTCTGGTAAAGCGGGCGATGGCGGTCTTTTTGAGAAGATTTCCAAAGATAGGCATATTTAATGAAAATCTATCTATTAGTCTAATCCCAGAGGGTGTTTTGGAAGCAAAATAATAGCCAATAATCAATAGTGAAATAAAAATGGGGAGATACGGGATAGGGGCGTTGGGAAGGATCGATATGAAAGCAGGTACTTCAGATCCTTCTGGTGTAAGGGGAGGAAAAATGAGATAGACAAAGCTACGGCTGAAAGTAACTACTAGCTCGGTGATCAAGGGCAGAGGTTTTCCTTCAAGCATTTCGTTAAAGATGGATTCAAATTTAGGGACAATAAAGAACAGGAGGAAAGCCATGATCAGAGCAGCTATGATCAGAACAACGACTGGGTAAGTGAGTGCTCCAATAACTTTTCCTTTTATTCGTTGTGATTTTTCCTGGAATTCAGCGAGCCGTAGAAGGACTGTTTCAAGCACACCGCCGAGCTCGCCTGCTTTTACCATATTAACATAGAGTCTGTTAAAAATTTTAGGGTGTTGAGCAAGTGCTTCTGAGAAAGTGCTGCCGCCTTCTACAGTGTCTGCCAAGTTACCCATGGTATAGCGAAGGGAAGGTTGCTTCTCCTGTGATACAAGAGTTTTAAGACTGCGAACTAGTGGGAGTCCCGCATCGATGAGCGTAGCCAATTGCCGGGTAAAGACCATGAGTACTTTACTAGGCACGCCCTTACCAGCTTTGCCTTTACCCTTGCTAGTAACCGCGTGCTGTTGACTGGGTGAAGAGACGCCAATTCCTTGAGCAGACTCAACTACGGCTGTAGGATAGAATCCCATTTGTTTGATTTTTGCAGAAGCCTCGGCTTGGCTATTAGCCTCTACCATTCCGTTTTGTTGCTGGCCTTGGCTATCTACTGCAGTGTAAGAAAATGTTGGCATAGTTACCTTAGGTGTATTTTAGAACTTCTTCGATTGTTGTTTTTCCATCAAAAATGCAACGCAAACCATCTTCGCGCAGAGTTCCCATGCCAAGCTCGATGGCCTTTTGTCTGATTACGACGGTGGGAGCTTTCTGGGTAATAAGTTGGCGAATTGGCTCTTTAATGTCGAGCAATTCATAAATACCTTTTCTTCCTTTGTAGCCATTTTCGCTACAACTTGCGCAGCCCCTCCCATAGTAAAAATTTTTATCACCTATGTCATGAGGAGAGAGACCAATTTGAGAAAGCACACTTTCATCGGGTTCGAAAGCAGTAACGCAGGTTGAACATATTTTTCGGACTAAACGCTGTGCTAAAATGCCTTCTAACGTGGAGGCAATGAGGAACGGTTCTACTCCCATGTCGATCAACCGGGCGATTGCTCCAGGTGAATCATTGGTATGAAGACTGGTAAGAACGAGGTGACCGGTCAAGGATGCTTGGATAGCAATTTGGGCGGTCTCCAAGTCACGTGTTTCTCCCACCATAATACGGTCGGGGTCTTGACGTAAGAATGCTCTTAGCACCCGAGCAAAGTTTAGACCTATACCCTCATTACAGGGAACTTGTTGTATACCTTCAAGTTCATACTCCACAGGATCCTCCACTGTAAGAAGCTTAGTGTCGATGCCATTGATACGTCGAAGGCAGGAATACAATGTTGTAGTCTTACCTGAACCTGTTGGTCCGGTTACAATAAAAATTCCATGTGGCTTTTCAATGACCTCCGTGATGTATTGGAAGATGAAATCTGGCATACCCAAGGCTTCTAGATCTAAGTTGACGACACTCTTGTCCAAAACACGTAAGACAACACTTTCACCGTGTTGTGTGGGGAGGGTGGAGACACGTAGATCGATAGGTCGACCAGCCATAGTCGTTTGAATGCGGCCATCTTGAGGTATACGACGCTCTGCGATGTTGAGGCCAGACATTACCTTGATCCGCGAAGTAACGGGAAGTGCAAGACGCTTGGGAGGTGGGGACATTTCATAAAGCGCTCCATCTACACGGTAACGGATTTTAAACTCGCTTTCAAAGGGCTCGAAGTGAATATCACTTGCTTGGGCTTTAATTGCTTTGCCAATTACTGTGTTTACAAATTTAATGATGGGAGCGCTAGCTGCAGCACTTGAAGCAGCTTCTAAGTCATTTTCGTCCGTCTCTTCAACTTCTCCAGCAAGCTGTGTGAGAAGGTCATCGATTGAGTCATCCTGTGAGCCGTAGAATGTATTTATTTTTTCCTCAATTTGAGATGCTGAAGCGATGACTAGAGCGATATCTTTATTACAAGTAAAGCGGAGGTCATCAATTGTTTGAGGGTTGAGTGGATCAAGAAGGGCAACTGTGACAGTATTCGTGTCCACCATAACAGGCAGTGCTCCATGCATTCGAGCAGTTTGTGGAGGAATAGCGCTGAGTAGTTCAGGCACAAATTCAGCACCCTCCAAGGACACATATTGAACACCAAGATGTTCTGCTATTTTGGAGAGAAGTTCATGCTCGGAAATAATATCGTAATCATAAACGATTTGCTCGATAGGTTTACCGGATCTTTGGTGCTCATTCATCAAATCTTGACGTTGTTCTTCCGTCACAATGCTTTGTTCGATAAGGAAATAGATTAGATGTTCTGGGTCCATTATTCTTTATCTCCCATGGTAATTGATATGACTTCTTCGGGCGTTGTCATGCCGCCGACTGTTTTGCGTATGCCATCTTCACGTAGAGTGCGCATGCCCAAGTCACGAGATTTTTGGCGGATTTCAGATACGCTAGCTCCTTCATTAATCAGTGAGCGAAGGTCATCGTTGACAGAAAAGAGTTCAAAGATCCCCATTCTTCCCTTATAGCCTTGTCCTCTACAATAGTCACAACCATGGCCAATTTGAAAATTTGCTTCGGCAATTCGAGTAGAATCCAGGTTTAGTGCTCGTAGCTCGTCGTCACTTGGAACGTAAGGCTGAGTACATTTAGAGCAGATCTTACGCACTAGCCGTTGGGCGAGAACAGCACGGACTGAAGATGAAACCAGAAAGGGCTTTACACCGATATCTGCAAGTCTTGTAACAGCACTGGGAGCATCATTGGTATGCAAGGTGCTGAATACGAGGTGCCCGGTGAGTGAGGCGTTAATCGCAATGGTAGCTGTTTCTGCATCTCGAATCTCTCCGACCATAATAATATTGGGTGCTTGCCGTAACATGGCACGGAGAGCGGCGGCAAAAGTCATACCCGTATCATGGTTTACCGGAACTTGGTTAATGCCGGCCATTTCATATTCCACGGGATCCTCAACGGTAATGAGCTTGCGGTCTGATTTGTTGAGCATGTTTAAGCAGGCGTAAAGAGTGGTTGATTTTCCGGAACCTGTTGGTCCAGTCACAAGGAAGATGCCATCTGCAAACCCTAGGATGCGCTCCATGATGGCTTGGTCATCGGATAAAAAGCCTAATTCAGGTAAGCCAAGTACCAGTGCTTTTTTATCTAAGATACGCATGACAATGGATTCGCCATGGACTGTTGGCACACTGGAGACTCTAAGATCTATCTGACTTCTATCTTGCATGGCAAGTGCTATTCTCCCGTCCTGAGGTAGACGTTTCTCAGCAATGGACATGTTGGCCATGATTTTGATGCGCGATATGATACTTGCTTGAAGTTTTTTGGGTGGATCACGCATTTCTTGCAGCTTACCGTCAATCCGATATCTTAGCCGGAGACGTTTTTCTAGCGGCTCCAAGTGGATATCACTACCACGTAAGCGGTGGGCGTCCAGTATCATGCCGTAGACCATTTTGATGATAGGGGCATCTCCTTCACTGCTTGACTCGCCTGTGATAGCTTCTGATTCTCTTAGCTGGATCTCCTCCTCTTCATTTCCCAAAAGAGAGCCAACTGATTCGCTTAGTGAGCCGTAGTACTTGGCTACGGCATTGTTGATTTGGTCGAGCGGCACGACAATGGGGTCGATATCTACTTTTACCAGGTAACGAATGGCATCTAACGTATCAAAATCTAAGGGATCAGGAATGGCTACAGATACTGAATGCCCACGATGAAAAAGGGGAATGACATGATAACGGTGCGCGACTTCCTGGTCTAAGATGGAAAGGGCCTCTTCGTCAATATGGTCAATTTCTGGTAAGAAATCCATGCCATTGTCATTGGCGATTGCTCTTAGCATATCGTCACGGCTAACAAGTCCTTGGTAAATCAGTTCATCAGCAACTGTGCGTTGTTCTTGAGCTGCTTGAACGCGGGCTAGCATGGCATCGTCTGAAGTGATGAGACCAGAATTGATTAGCAATTCTACTACGTAGTCATCATTCATCGCCATTACAATATTAATGTAATCGCCTATGCCACAAGGGGACAAGGTTATTATGACAGTTTTTTAAGTAAAATTTCCTCTACAAGGGCAGGATTGGCCTTTCCTCGGGATTGTTTCATTACATATCCCTTAAGAGCATTAATGGCAGCTTTTTTTCCTGATTTAAAATCTTCTACGCTTTTGGCGTTTCCAGCAATTGCCTCTTGACACCAGTTTTCAACAACCGAAGGATCGAGATCTTGCATCAGGTCCTTTTCTTTGGCAATGGCTTCTGGTGATCTGGGGTTTTCTAATAATTCAGCAATAATCACCTTGGCTCCCTTGCTATTGATTTTTCCTCCCTCGACTAAGTTAGACAACTCAGCAAAGTGCTTTGCAGGAATGGATACATCAGAAAAGTCAGGCTCAGTGGCCAGGAAATCATTGATAATAAAATTGGCGACGGCAGCTTGATTTTTGGCTGTTTGAGCGGCATTTTCGTAATAGTCAGCTAGTGGTCTTTCAGAGGCAAGGACTTCTGCTTGGTATTCAGTAAGTTGAAAATCCTGCATGAAACGCTCCTTTTTTTTATCAGGCAACTCGGGTATGAGCTTTTCAGCCTCTTGGTGAAGGCCTTCATTAGTGCGAATAGGTAAAAGGTCTGGGCAAGGAAAATAGCGGTAGTCGTGTGAATCTTCTTTTTTACGCATTTGAAATGTCTCTCCTAGATCGTCGCTCCATCCTAGAGTGTATTGTTGGATTATCCCTCCAGAAGAAACGACATCAATTTGGCGATCAATTTCATATTTCAAGGCACGACGAACTGCTGAAATAGAGTTCATGTTTTTGATCTCACATTTTGTCCCAAATTTTTCCTGGCCCACTGGGCGAATGGAGATATTTACATCGCAACGCAGTTGTCCTTTCTCCATGTCAGCGTCGGAGACATTCCCGTAGATCAAGATTTGTTTTAAAGTAGTTAGAAATGCAAACGCTTCATCTGCATGGCGTAAATCTGCTTCGGTGACCAATTCCATGAGGGGTGTTCCTGCTCGGTTATAATCAATACCACTATGATCTGTGTAATGAGTGGACTTTGCGACATCTTCTTCTAAGTGAATATGGTTGATACGGATTTTTTTATCCTCTGAGGCAAGGGATTCCTTCTGAACATCTTTGGGGAATGCGTATTTATGTAAAGTAACATGACCGCCTATGCAGAGTGGTAAATCGCTCTGGGAGGTCTGATAGTTTTTCGGCATATCAGGGTAGAAGTAATTTTTACGGTCAAATTTACAGACCGGAGCAATTTGACAATTGAGCATGAGACCACTTTGGATGGTATGAATAATAGCTTTTTCATTAGGTGTTGGAAGGGCCCCCGGCATGCCTAGGCAAATCGGGCAAGTATGTGTATTCTGGTCACCTCCATATTCATTGATACATCCGCAAAACATTTTAGATGCTGTTTTGAGTTGGACATGAACCTCTAAACCGATGACTGCTTCGTATTTCATAGTGTTTGTTAGGATATATTAAAATGAGGGCTGTTTATCCTTCCAGGAGTGAGCCTGTTCGTAAGCATGAGCAGGATGCAAGATCTTTTCTTCCATAAAGTGAGGCCCCAGGAGTTGTAAGCCGACGGGGAGATTATCTTTGGTAAAACCACAAGGAATAGAAATACCTGGGATGCCAGCTAGGTTTGCTGCGATGGTGAAAATGTCAGCTAGATACATCTGAAGAGGATCCGTCATTTTTTCTCCAATGTTGAAGGCAGGGGAAGGTGAAGTTGGAGTCAGGATGGCATCACATTTTTCAAAAGCATGGCTAAAGTCTTGGCGTAGTAGGTGACGGACTTTTTGAGCACGTTTGTAGTATTGATCAGCATAGCCTGAGCTAAGAACATAGGTTCCAAGAATGATACGTCGTTTTACTTCAGGTCCCAGTCCCTCTTCCCGGGACAGCTTGTACATTTCTAGGACATCCTTGGGTTCAGCCGTACGGTGTCCATAGCGAACCCCGTCAAATCGCGCAAGATTGGCTGAGGCTTCAGCAGTCGCGACTATATAGTAAACAGCTACGGCAGCTTCTGTGTGAGGAAGTGAAATCTTCACAATCTCAGCACCATTTTTCTTATACCAGTCAATAGCAGATTCAACGGCACTCAAAACCTCAGGATCGATGCCATGGATAAAATATTCTTTGGGTATGCCAATTTTGAGCCCTTTGATTGAAGTGTTGAGATTCCTAGTAAAGTCAGGTACATCTACCGGGCAGCTTGTGTTTTCCATTTGGTCTTGTCCTGATATGACATTTAGCAAGAGAGCGGAGTCTTTAACGGTATGAGTGAGTGGGCCAATTTGGTCCAGCGACGAAGCGAAAGCGACTAGACCATAGCGGGAAACTCTACCGTATGTTGGCTTGAGCCCTACACACCCACAAAGTGCTGCAGGCTGACGAATAGATCCACCAGTGTCAGATCCAAGAGCTGCAACTGCAATCTTTCCTGCTACGACTGAAGCGGAACCTCCACTGCTTCCACCAGGGATTTTATTTAGATTCCATGGATTGCGGGTAGGATTGAAAGCTGAGTACTCACAAGAAGAACCCATGGCGAACTCATCCATATTTGTCCGACCTAATAGAATGGCTCCTGCTTCTTTGAGTTTACGGATGACGGTGGCATCATATGGGGATTCAAAGTTCGCAAGATACTTTGAAGAGCAGGTAGTTTTTTCACCTGTGACATTGATGTTGTCTTTGATCGCTATAGGGAGGCCACCGAGAGGTTTGGAGATGTCAGCTCTTTCCGCTTGAGCTAAAGCGTCTTCTGAGTCGACGCGCAGGTAGGCTTGGAGCTTAGGGTTTATTCTCTCGATGCGCCCTAGCAAAGAAGTAACTACTTCCTTAGGAGATAGTTCTTTTAAATCATAGGCTGATTTGAGTGATGAAAGGGTAAATTTTTCAGGATTCATCTTAGGATCTATAGGCGCTGAATATTTAAATGGATGGTAGGATAACTTATGGATCTATTCGACAATTTTTGGAACAACGATCAGGTTGTCTTTTTGTTTTGGCGCATTGAGCAGAGCATCTTGGACTGGTAAGCTTTCAGTTACATCGTCTTGTCGTAATACGTTAGTAGGAAGGTGTGGGTCGACAGGTGTTTCAGGGATAGATGAGATATCTATCCTTTCTAATTGCTTAACATAAGCCAGCACGTCACCAAGTTGCTTCTGAAAAAGGGCCTTTTCCTCGTCAGTTAATTCAATTCTGGCCAAATCGGCTACATACCCAACATCAATTGCTCCATCTTTCACGCAATTTTTTTATCTCTAGCTGGCCACTTGCTCAAGCTGAAACTCAAAATGACCATAGAATCCCTCAAGGATTAGTGCCGCGGAATTAAACAAAGCAACGATTAGCGCTAAAAACCGGAATATTATCTTTGAGCCTGACCAGAGTAGAAGAATACTCTAATATGGTAATATCATCAGGTGACCAAGTGTTTAAGGCATTGCCAGATTCCAAAAAGTAAGAGACATCGGATTTTTCTTCAGCTCGTGGGACAGCCATGGAGAGGTGCTAGTGACTTGATTCTTGATATAAACTGGTCAAATAGGGAGATAGGGGGGTGACATTGGGGTCTGTTCGAAGAGCATATTCTTCAAGGTTTATGAGTTTATCTAAATCAATGTCAGCAGATTTAGCGGCACCCTCAACAATTTCTATGGTGCCAAAGTTGTTGAAGCGCCAAGGTTCAAGCTTCGTCCAGGTGGTTGTGTTAACCTCGTTATTAGGTAAAGATTCACTCGCTTCATTTACTGCGATGATTTGATAGTAATATGTGATTCTCGGTGCTGCAGTATGGTCAGTGTAGGAAAGAGTATTGGCAGGCAAGGTGGCAATCTCGCTAAATCCTGAGCCGGATGTGAGACTGCGTTCAACTCTGAAGTTGTCTTTATCCGCAGAAGCATCTGTCTAGACCAAATCAATGCCGGTATCTGAGCTGGCTTGAGTCATTAGGTTGGAGGTTACGCTTCAAATTCAAAAGCAAGTGAGTAATCTTCAGCTAAGGTTAAGTGGTCTGTTATTTCTTGAAGAATGCAATAAACCGCTCGCATTTTAAGATGACAACGTTTTTTATGTTGTTAGGATCTCTAGCATAACTACTGCATAGCTTCATTTAAGCAGCGAGCTTAGGTAGCAATAAGGCAATCAGGACACTGATGATGAGACCAATGATTGCCTTGAAGGCGTCAGAGCCAATATTTTTCCCTATTCCCTTCATGCCACGGTGCTTGAGTAGAAGAGTAAGGGCTAGCTCTCTTCCTGCAAGAACCCCCAGAAATACCCAAGTGGTGCTCATAGGAATATTACTTAAGTTCTTGAAGATAAAGAGAATAATACCAAAGAGTAAATCGATAATACAGGCTGAGCGGATATCTGTGACATTGGTTTTGGAGAGGACTACTTTTTGGATCTTTCCACCTCGGAAATAGAGAAGTACTCCCTGCAGACAAATCATCAAAACAAGACTCAAAATTAAGTAATGAAACTCAAGGTTTCTAGGCAAGAAAACATAGATGTTAGCAAGGTCTTGAATGAGCCATTGAGACCACAAAAAGGCCGTGGAAAACCACTGAAAGATGACCCAATGGACAGGAGGCTTTTCTTTGTTTGTAGCAGCAAATTTCTTCTCTAGTGCACGTGTGACAAAAAAGACGATCAGAAAAGTGACAATAATCGCTACGGCGTAACCCGAGAGAGATTTTATTAACATAGCCCCCAAATTCTTCGGGGCAAAGACTGTTAGAATCAGGAAAGTTGTGCTAACAGGATATCCGAATTTCGTTAAACCAAGTAATATCAAAGGTGCTAGAACATAGATCCATGAAAAATCTTCTGGAAAAGGATATTTCTCAAGTCGGCCGTAAGCGACATCGCCATCATTGGTGTGCCACCCATACAGCAGAACAATACAAAGAATACCACTGATAAAAATCCACAGTAACCACCAGGGCCGATGGGCGTTAGAACTTAGGAAGGTTCCCACAGTTTGGATGGAGTCGTTAGCAACAGTAGAATAGGCGGCTAGAAGAAAACCACAAATAATCAATGCTAACTGTAAGTCCATGAAGTTTTAATAGGTAGTTTTTATTCTTGTTTAAATATAGCCAGTTACTTGATGGAAAGGAGAGTAGGTCGATGAGGTATGTTATTTTAAACGGTAATGTCCCGTAATTCTAAATTCCAAGAGTCGATCTTCTTCTTGAACGCCGCTGCCGATATTATGTATGACTAGAGGAATGCCCCGACTATTTTTTATACTCGATACAATCATGATGTGAGGTAAGTGTGGGGAATGGTGCAAGTGATAATGTCTCCGGGCTGATAAGTTAAATGGTTTCTGGGTGTCGGTAAGTTAAAGTTCGATCTTTTGAAGTAGGTTTGTAAATTGGGTGCTCTGCGGTGGTCGATATTTTTGTCTGCTCTTTTCAGACCCCATATTTGTGGGTATTTTTCGAAATGAGCTTCCATATCCTCATGAACAAGTTTTTGAAGGTCAATGTTTCTGCTTTTGCGCAGTGCTCTGATAATGACATCTGTGCAAACACCAGATTCTATAGGAATATCACCAGCCGGGTAATCGAGGGCGACATAACGAGGGTCATAGCTAAGAGTCTTACCAATCTGGCTTCGCGCAGCATCTACGATGTCATATCCATCAGCAATCGTTAATACTGTGAGGGTCATAAAAAATAGGAGGGCTATAGAGAGGGTTTTATTCATGAAAGATTTAAGACCCTTTGACAATCTCAGTTCCGATCCCTTTGTCAGTGAAGAGCTCTAGAAGCAAAGCATGAGGAATACGGCCATCGATCATGTGGACTTTTTCGGTGCCAGACTTTAATACCTGTAAAGCAGATTCAACTTTGGGAAGCATGCCGCCACTAAGCATTCCAGTTGCGGTTAGGTCGGAGATGTCTTTTTCACTAACAGTAGGGATAAGTGTTTCAGGATTATTCGGGTCTTTGAGGATCCCTTGAACATCCGAGAGGTAGATAATACGTGAGGCATTAAGAGCCATGGTGATTTCTGCAGCAGCAGTGTCTGCATTAACATTGTAAGGTTGCCCTTCTTTGTCGGTGCCAATAGGTGAGACGACTGGAACTACTTCATGGGAAATAGCCATTCGCAAATCAAACACATCACAGCTTATGACTTCACCAACAAAACCGAGATTAATGAGATTACCTTTTTCATCGGTAGCTTCACGCTTTTTAACGCGCAGGACTTGATTGCCTTGATAGGAACGAGCATGGCCTCCCAAGCTGTTGATGCGATTGACGATTTCAGGATTGATGACTTGATTGAGCACCTCGTTAATAATCGTTACTGAAGGTTTATCTGTGACGCGTAGTCCATTGATGAATTTTGTTTCAATGCCTTTTTCTTGCAAGCGTCGACTGATGGCTTTTCCTCCTCCGTGAACCAGAACGGGGTTGATGCCGACTGCCTCTAAAAAGACGATGTCTTTTAGAGTGGATTCAACAAGTTGAGGTTCTTCCATAGCAGACCCTCCGTACTTAATAACAAAGGTTTGGCCGCGAAATTTCTGGATGTAAGGCAGAGCCTCGATGAGTATAGATGTGCTGGATTCTATATCTAACATGCTCACGATGGGTTATTTTTTATTCGTAGGCTCTATTTATTTTGACGTATTCTTCTGTAAAGTCATTGGTGAGCAAATTGTACTGACCTTTCCCAATATTGAGATCAATGGTGATGGTGTAGTTTCTTTTGCGAGCAATTTTTCTCAGTTTGCTGAGAGGTGTTTTTGTGACTAAACCTCCTTTTGTAGCGGCAACGCCATCATAATAGATATCGATAAGTTCTTCACGGATTCTAGCTCCAGAATATCCCATAGCAGCAACAATACGACCCCAGTTGGGGTCATGCCCTGCCCAGGCGCATTTGACAAGTGGTGAGCAAGCTATAGCTTCCGCGTGCTTTTTGGCATCACTTGTGCTGTTGGCCCCTTTGACATGAAGCTCAACGACTTTTGTAATGCCTTCGCCATCTTCAATAATCATGCGAGCAAGCACTTGCATTACTTGAGTGAGTGCTTGTTGGAAGCGGTTTACTTGAGCATGACCTTTGCGAAGTTTGTTGTTTTTTGCGAGTCCATTAGCGAGAACTAGAACAGAGTCATTAGTTGAGGTATCGCCGTCAACAGAAATTCTATTAAAGGTCTCTTCGACAGCGTTGTGGGTACATTTCTGTAAGGTGACTTTATCAATATGCGCATCTGTTGTTACCACACAAAGCATGGTGGCCATGTTTGGGTGGATCATTCCTGCACCTTTAGCCATGGCACCAATGGTGACTCTTTTGCCGTCGATAAGAAATGACACAGCATGCTCTTTGTGGAAAGTGTCTGTTGTCATGATAGCCTTAGCGGCTAGGGTTCCATACTTTTCTTTAAGTGAATGAGCAGCTTTGCGTATGCCAGAGGTTACTTTGTCCATAGGAAGGAGATGCCCTATACCACCAGTAGAGCAGACTAAGATTTTACTTTTAGTGGTCTTCAGCTCAGATGCTGTAGTTTCAGCCATAGATTTGGCATCCGTGATGCCCTTAATGCCTGTGCAGGCATTGGCACAGCCGCTGTTGATAATTACTGCTCGACATGTGCCTCTTTTGGAATGCTGAGCACTAAGGCGAACAGGTGCGGCTTTAATCTGATTTGTGGTAAAAGTAGCGCCAACTTCGCAGTCGACATCAGAAGCAACCAGAGCTAAGTCTTTTTTGTTTCCAGATTTAATACCACTAGAAATGCCAGCAGCTAAAAAGCCCGGAGTGGATGCAACGGTTCCACCCTCAAGTTCTTTGAGTCCCGCAATCATAATGCTAAGCCCTCTTGAGAGGTAAGACCGAAACGTATATTAAAGCATTGCACTGCTTGGGTGGCGGCTCCCTTACCGAGGTTATCAATAGCACTCATGATGATGAGTTTATCGGTGCGTGTATTGTATTTAATAGCGATGTGACAGCTGTTGGTTTGCACCACGTTCTTGGTTTCTGGTAGTTGATCACTGGTTAGGATTTTAACAAATGGTGAGGCTTTGTAAAATTCTTGATAGAGTTTACGGACCTTTATTTCATCTGGAAAATTTTGTGAACTGCCTGCCACCACTGTGCTGAGCATGCCGCGGTGAACTGGAACGAGGTGAGGTACAAACGTAACTTGTACTCGTTCTTTGGCAATTAGAGAGAGTTCTTGTTCGATCTCCGGTAGGTGTCGGTGCTTTGGGACACTGTAAGGCTTCATGCTCTCATTAATTTCACAGAAAGAAAATTCAGTAGCAGCTTTTTTACCTGCACCAGAAACACCGCTTAATGAGTTGATGGTGATGTCATTCGTCTTGATGAGTTTATTTTTTAGCGCTGGGGCAAGTGCTAAAAGAACGCTCGTTGGATAACATCCAGGACAGGCGATAAGGTTAGAGCTTTCTATTTGGTCTGGGTTTATTTCTGGACTACCATAGGTGGCTTGGGCCAAAAGTTCAGGCGCAGGATGAGTTTTGTTATAAAATTCTTGATAAGTCTCAGCATCAGCAAGGCGAAAATCGGCACTTAAATCAAAAATGGTTTTGCCTGCGGCATGTAAGGGTAAGACAAATTCTGATGAGACTCCATGAGGCAAGGCCAGGAAGAAGACTTCTGCGCGATCGGTGATTTGCTTGGGGGAGAGATTTTTAAAAGAGAGGTCAGGTACTCGTTGAGTTCTTGAAAGAACCTCAGAAAGGTGTTTTCCTTCTAACTGGCGGGAAGTTATCGCTGATAGACTAACCTGGGGGTGGTCTATGAGTACTCTAAGTAGTTCTTCTCCCGTGTATCCGGAAGCCCCAACCACTGCTACAGATATTTTCTCTTTACTTGTCATGAGGGACGGCCCTACAAACTAGGTCTTTATTTTTATTTTGCGAGATGAAATAACTGGGATGCTCTTAATTATTGAAACAAAAAAGGGGCAAAGTTGGTGACTTGGCCCCTTGAAAAAATAATTCTTTGAGCGACTTAGCGCTTGGAGAACTGGACGCGCTTGCGTGCTCCTGGTTGGCCTGATTTCTTACGCTCTTTCATGCGATCATCTCTTCGCAAAAACCCAGCTTTCTTCATTTCTGGGCGAAGTTCGATATCAAATTGCGTGAGTGCACGGGCGATAGCCATCTTGATGGCCCCAGCTTGCCCCGTTAGGCCACCACCTTCAGCACGAATAAGAAGATCAAATTTTTTATGCATTTCAGTACTCAGTAATGGCTGAAGTGCCTGAATGCGTTGTCCAGCAGTGACGAAGTATTCGTCCAGCAGCTTGCCGTTAACGGTAATTTTTCCATTACCCTCCTTAAGATTTACTCTAGCTGTTGATGCTTTTCTTCGTCCTGTAGCCATAAAAAGTGGTGGGGATTTTTTTGTTACCATAAACTATTTCTGTTGTGCGTTGTTAGTTGAAACCATTTGAGGCTTTTGTGCTTCATGGGGATGAGAATCACCCTTGTAGACGTGTAATTTTTTGAAAATGGAGCGTCCTAGACGATTGTGAGGGATCATTCCCTTGACGGCTTTCTCCATCATCAGTTCTGGACGACGCTCCCTGAGCTTCTTAGGGTTCTCAGAGCGCAATCCGCCAACATACCCGGAAAAATAAGTGTAGGTTTTATCAACTTCTTTCTTACCAGTGAAAACAGCTTTGTCTGCGTTTATGATCACTACAAAATCCCCAGAGTCGATGTGGGGAGTATATAGGGCCTTATGCTTGCCACGTAGGAGCACTGCAGCTCTCTCAGCGACGCGTCCGACGACTTGGTCTTTTGCGTCGATGATCCACCACTGACGATTAATATCTGTTGCCTTAGCTGAAGCTGTTGTTTTCATAAAAAAGGAGAGAAAAGATATTTATCTAGCCCCACTATGTCAATGATTTAATGAATATTTATTGTCAGAAGTGTATTTCTCGGTATTGTAACCTGTCTTATCGCAGAAATAGAGGTAATATCATCTAGGATTTGGAAATAACATATGAGTGCAGAAACAAGTGCCCCAAAAGGCAAACGGGAAAAAAAACAGGGTAAAGAGGTAGGTAAAGCAATGCAGGGTTGTGATATCTTGGTCAAGTGCCTAGAGCGCGAGGGTGTAGATACTATCTTTGCTTATCCAGGTGGGGCCAGCATGCAAATGCACCAGTCCCTAACCCGCTCCAAGCAAATTCGCACATACTTACCTCGCCATGAACAAGGGGGATCTTTCATGGCTGCTGGTTACGCTAGGGCATCCGGTAAGCCAGGAGTTTGTATGGCAACTTCAGGACCGGGTGCCACTAACTTAGTTACCGGCATAGCGGATGCGTGGATGGACTCTGTTCCTTTGATAGCCATAACAGGGCAAGTAAAAAGGGACGCTATTGGTAAATCAGCGTTTCAGGAAACGGATGTTTTTGGTATGACGCTACCTGTCGTCAAACATAGCTACCTAGTCATGGATGTTAATGACATACCACGTGTTGTAAAAGAAGCTTTTACCATTGCTACTACTGGGCGCCCTGGTCCTGTAGTAATTGATATGCCTAAAGATGTTCAGGGAGCAAAGACCCATCCAATATTTATTGATGAAGTTGATTTACCTGGATTTAAGACTCCTCCGAAGGCGGATGACTTAGAACTAAATGAATTACTGGGCTTGGTAGAAAAGGCAGAAAAACCAATGCTCTATGTAGGTGGAGGAATCATCACTTCTGACGCAGCGAAGGAGCTCATGAAATTTGTCAAGGCTACGGGAATCCCTGTTACGACAACTTTAATGGGTATTGGTGCCTACCCAGAGACTGACGATCTTTCGATGAAATGGTTGGGCATGCATGGCACTGTCTATGCGAACTATGCAGTTCGTGATTGTGATCTTCTACTTGCAATGGGAGTCCGGTTTGATGATCGTGTAACAGGCAAGGTTAGTGAATTCGCTAAGAATGCTACTATTGTCCATGTTGAGGTTGATAATTCTGAGATTAATAAAAACAAGGTAGTCCATTTACCCATCTTGAGTGATGTTAAATATGCATTAAATCGTCTTAACGAACTACTTTCAGCGCAAAAAGGGAGAGAGAAAAAAGATCTTTCCACATGGCATACACAATTAGCGGCATGGAAGAAGGAGCATCCCCTCCACTATGTCGAAGAGCCGGGAACCATTATGCCCCAGCATGTAATAGAAGAACTCTATCGCCTTACGAAAGGGGAGGCTATTCTGACTACAGGTGTTGGGCAGCACCAGATGTGGGCAGGTCAATACTATGATTTTGTTCATCCTAGAAGCTTCCTTACTTCTGCGGGCTTGGGTTCGATGGGATTTGGTTATCCTGCGGCTTTGGGAGCAAAAGTCGCTTGTCCAGATCGCGAAGTTATCGACATCGATGGCGATGGATCCTTTGTTATGAACATCCAGGAGCTTGCTTGTGCAGTTGCTGAAGGAGTTGCTGCCAAGGCCATAGTTATTAATAACCAATACTTAGGAATGGTTGTTCAATGGGAGGATCGTTTCTTTAAGGGTAATCGTGGTCATACCTACTTAGGGTTACCTGATGATCCTAAGCGTATTTACCCGGATTATTTGGCGATTTGTGAAGGCTTTGGAGTAAAAGCTGAGCGTGTTTCGGATCCTAAAGACTTACGACCAGCTCTTCAGCGGTTAGTGGATTCAAAGGAAGCTTATGTTTTGGATGTGATGGTTCCATATACGGAGCATGTTTTGCCTATGATACCTGCAGGAATGACTGTAGATGATATTATCACTGAGCCGATGGGTTCAGACAATGGTCATATCAAGGGAGATATTCCCGGATAAGATATAAAATTAAGAGAGCTATCGTATGAGTGAAGCTGGTAAAAAAGTGCTACATGAACTAACCACAGGTAATATCGAAGCTAGAGTGGGACGGGCGGTCGATAAAGCTCACTATTTTAAAGATCGCTCTCTATTACAAACTGAGGTTTATATCAGAAAAAATCCCATACAGGCTGTGGGCTACGCAGCCGGAATTGGCTTTGCTGTAGGCGTATTAGTTAGTTCAATTCTTCTGACGAGCACCCAATCGAGTAAGGATTAATTATAAAGAGGTTAAGCTTATTCTGCCTGCTATATGTTTTCTTTTATTGAGAAAATGGTAAGCAAACTCTTGTCGATTTATGTAATTGTACCCGATTGTTAATATGATGGTCTTATTCTTTTTTATTAATCAAGGTGTCAGAACGGATTACAAAACAACCCCACATACAATTTCTATTAATCTAGGACCTGATCGTGAAGGAGGGTGTTACGGGCAAATTTATTGTATATACATTTATTTTCGCCGATCAAACAGAGTGTATAAGTAGACTATGAGGTATCCAATACTTCAATTTATCTCGAATCATGGGATAGAGGCTTAAAAATCTGCTAGATCTTAGTTCAACTAAGATAGAGTCTTTTCGAATTATCACCTTTTTGAGACACATGTTTCCGTTCTATCCGGATGGGCGCTTCGCTTGCTCATAAGAGCCAAGCTCATAAGATGTCATTGATACATCTTGGTTGTCTACATTTTTACAGAGGCCCAAGCTATCAGCATTATCTTTAAATTTGTATGA
Organism: Verrucomicrobiota bacterium; assembly: GCA_039192515.1. Taxonomy (NCBI): domain Bacteria; kingdom Pseudomonadati; phylum Verrucomicrobiota; species Verrucomicrobiota bacterium. The sequence continues at coordinate 60,455 of JBCCXA010000004.1, forward strand.
CACTATAAGGATTAGAATCTTTTCCTTAAATATTTAAAATCTGTAAAAATTATAATATAATAGACTTTATTTGTTTTAAAATCAATTGCTTAACAGTTCGATAAAGCTACTTTGTAGGGTTGATTAAAAAGCTATTAAAAGAATTTTAGGAGAGTTTATCATGGCAAATGAAGCACTCATAAACTACTTAGAGCCATTTGGCTCCGAAATAATAACAGGAGCGTTACATGTATCTGATGAACATGAGATGCAAAAGGGTGTCATCTATCTTCATGATGGGTTAATTGTTTACGCTAAAACAGATGTATACATAGATAAAATTGCTATTTTTATGATGATGTCATGGCAAAATGGTAGCGTCAAATTCTTAGAAAATGAGAAACTCCCTTATATTAGATCTAGCTATGAGCCTCATGTACTGATTTACGAATATGCAAAGCTTGAAGACCTTTACCCAGGAATCAAAGAGCTTAGATCTAATTTGATTCTTAGTTACTTAGAGAGTGAAAGTATTATGGCTCCGAATGGGAGGTCCAGTGAAATACCAGACTTAGAAAACTATAATCTGTATTTGGAAACGGAATTAGCAAGTCATTCTGCCAAGAGCTATATGTTAAAATTAGGGCAATCATTTATAGGTACTTCTAAAAACTGCAATATAGCCGTGGATCACCCTACTGTATCTAAGTTTCATTGTCGTATTGATTTATCCCACGATGCCATGGTCATACGGGATTTAGGAACGCACAATGGGACCTTTTTAGAAAATAAGATGATCGCAAAAGCCTTTCTCGCGCCTGGGGATACCATAAGTCTCGGTGAGCTATCATTTAGAATAAATCAGGTCCCCAAGCGTAAATTTGCAAGAGAAACTGCTGATATCAAAGGTTTTCAAGCCAATGTATTTTACTCAATATCTCAGCCTGATAAATATGATGTGAGCTGCGAAACTGATGATTTTGGAACAGAGGCAATCCATGTGAAGGATAGCGATGTTCTCGTAGGAAGATAAAGATATAACTTTAATTTGCAAAATTTGAATAATTAATTATTATGTCTGAGTTTATAATCCAGACAGAAGACGCAAATAGTAAGGAGAATACTACCTTGGCAAATCAAACACTTATAAGCTACTTAGAAACATTTGGCCCTCAATTGCGGACAGGAGTATTTCGTGTGATGGATAAGTATTCAGAAGAAACGGGAGCCATTTTCATGCATGATGGATTAATAGTTTATGCTGAGACTGAAGCTTACACCAACCGTTTAGCCATCTTATTGATGATGGTATGGAAGGGGGCAACTGTAGAATTTTTGCCTCAGGAAGCTCCTCCTAAGGTAGGCTGTAGCTTTGGAGTAGATCTTATTCTCTTTCAATTTATTCAGTTGGAAGATCAATATCCACATGCTGAGGCGTTAAAAGAATACTTGGATAATGAAAACGCCAGAATGGAGATGGATGTTTATCGCGAATTACCTGACTTAAAATTATATTCTATTTATTTAGAGGCGGAGCGAGAGCCTCATATGCCGATAATTTACGAGCTAAGGGAAGGAGACCTTACTCTAGGTGGATCTGAGAAATGTGATATTGTGGTTCAGCATCCTGCTGTTTCCAGGATCCATTGCAAGATTAAGTTAACTCAAAGCTCCATGGTGATTCAGGATTTGGGTTCTACCAATGGGACATTTGTGGAAGGTTCCATGGTAGAGAAGTCATATATAGTGCCCGGAGATCTTATTCAGTTAGGTGAACATTCATTAAGAATCAAAGCAGTGATGAAGAGAAATTTAACCAGACAACATGTGCTAATAGAGGATTCAAAAATGCAAGAAGCGGAAAATGGTCAAGATCTTGAAGACTCATTCAATCCGGTAAGCGATACAACTAAGGTTATTCATTGGAAGAATTTTGAAAACAAAAAATCTCCGAGAATGAATTTATTGGCTAACCTTCTTAAGGTCTAAATATAATAACCGATGCAGTAAAGCTTTGATGTAGATGCATTTGAAATTAACTTAGATCGCATTACAACATGTATTTTGACCAGCTGGTGCAAAGGAAATTGAAAGATTCGGGCAAGATCCTAGCACCCTGAAACATGGAGTTTCTTAGATCAATTGTCCTTTTGAAATCTACGTTTGTATTGATCCGGACTGGCGTTCCACACTAATTTGATGAAAGAATTATCTTCAGAAGAAAAGGTATGATTAATTATTTGTGCCGGCTCTCTTTCCATTGTGGGTCAAGCTTTTAGCCATGTCGTTCAACTTTTATCACATCATCTGGAGTTAAATAAAAAATTGATTTTCAGGACTACCAATGGATTCCCTTAGCCGGTAAATTAGAGTAAGGAGCAAATTTATTGGCCACCGTGATGATTTATATTGCCTATCAGCATAATTAAACTAATTTGACACTTGTCTAATCAGCTGAGAGGGGAAAAAGGCTTTGTCTAATAACAAGCTAATAGCATATTTGGAAACGTATGGACCTAGATCTACTACCGGGGCGTTTCGTATATCTAAGGCAGACGGTTCATCTTCCGGTTCCATTTACCTTCACGATGGATCGATAGTATTTTCGGAGACCAAAGGCTATAGGGATAGCATAGCCATCTTTATGATGATGTCCTGGGCAGATGCAAAGGTTGAGTTTACTGTAGACAAGAAGACATCAAAAATAGGTTGTAAGTATGACACGGATCTCATTCTGTTTGAGTTTATAAGGCTCGAAGACCAATTTCCTGATAAGAAGGCTCTAGTTTCTCATTTGGTTCTAGCACATTTGGAGCAGGAGAATAAAGAGACTGAAAAAGTTAAAGCTAGAGAGCTACCTAACTTGAAGTCATACTTACTGTACTTGGAAGTGGAGCAAGAGGGGCTCGAAGCGGATATCTATCAATTAAAGCAAGGCCCATTATCTATTGGTAGCTCAGATGCTTGCGATCTAGTTATCAAGCACCCATCAATCTCTAGGATTCATTGCCGGGTCATTTTGAGTCAGCATTCACTGATTATCCAAGATCTTGGCTCTACTAATGGGACATACATAGAGGGACGCATGGTAGAGAAAGACTATGCCATTCCAGGTGATTTGATTCAGTTGGGCGAAATGACTTTGAGAGTTAAGGGGACGATGAGGCGAGCACTAAATCTGGAAAAAATGATTCCCGATCCACAGGAGGAGATGCCAGAGAGGAAAATGGCAGTGAGGCCCCTCTCGTTTAATCCTCTCGATCAAAATACTCGGGCAATTCACTGGGAAAATCTCCCTACTAAAAAGTCAGTGGCTAAAAAAAGCCTTCTTCGTGGTTTGATAAAAAAATAGTCTTACCTACTTCACGGAGACAAGCGTTCTATGGTCCATGTCCCCTGTTGGTTGTCTTTTCTATAGCGAAACCTATCATGTAGTCTGCTGGCTGAGCCTTGCCAGAATTCGAATGAGGCAGGGACTACTCGGAACCCTCCCCAGAAGCTTGGGAGAGGGATCTCACCTTGAGCAAATTTTTTGCTTAATTCATCAAACTTAGCTTCTAGTATCTTGCGCGATGAAATAATGCTACTTTGTTGAGAAACCCAAGCTCCTATTTTACTGTTAAAGGGCCTGCTGATAAAGTAGCTCAAAGACTCACTGGTTGCAATTTTTTCAGCTTTGCCATTGATATGGAGTTGCCTTTCTAGGGCTATCCACGGGAAGAGCAAAGAAACTTGAGGGTTTTCTTGAATTTGCTTTGCTTTAAGACTTTCGTAATTTGTGAAGAAAACGAATCCGCGATGGTCAAAAGCTTTGAGTAGAACAGTGCGCGAAGTAACTAATCCCGATGAAGAAGCTGTGGATAAAGTCATTGCGTTAGGCTCTAGAAGATTAGCCCGCTGCGCCTCTTGAAACCAACAACGAAACTGTCGAATAGGATCTGCATCTAACTCGTTAGGTTGCAACCCACGGGTAGAATATTCTTTACGTAAATCGGATATCTTTATATCGGTAGACATGTTTTATATCTAGTGTAGGTGGCAGAAATGTCCCCCATGTAATCAGTATAGATTAATCTAATCTCAAAAGGGAGCGGATCAAATTTTTTTCCAAGTGCCGTCATCTGACTGCACCCATTCGCCGGGGAAGGAAGCATCTTGCTTGCGCTTTACATATTCTTTGATGATAACGGATAGCGGCTTCTTTTCTTCCTTTGCCTGCTGCTCAAATAATTCCTGTCTATCAGCATTCTCAGCATTTATGACGGTTTTAGCATATTCAAGATAAGTAGGATCAATGGGCTTATTTCTTAAGTGTAGAAGGCCGTTATTCCCTTCCCCAGCCACTTCATCATTTTTGAGATTTTGCACTTCAGCCATGCGGTAAAGGCGTCTTTTATCTAACGAAAGTGAATTTGGATCATCTGCTTCGCCAGATGTTTCTTCTGTTTGATGGTTGTGATGATGCACGTCTACAGACATGTTGACATCAATTACCACAGGTTCAGGAGTCTCTATTTTGATGGTAGGAGCACAATTAATGAGTAAGAAACAAGAAGTTAAAATGAAAAGAGTCTCTATTATTAGTCTCATCGTTACTTACTTTGCTTAGCCTGTGTGAATTTAGTTGATGACGGATGTTTTTCAGCTTTATCTGGCTCTAGCCAAGAAATATCGAAATTTCTCTTACCTTGCAAGCCATCTAAACGGAGGGATAGTTTGCTTTTGGGGGGGTGATAGTTAAATTCACAAGACCCTTGAGTGTAGTCATAGTCTCTAAAGGCCTTCAGAATAACCTCACTAAGTTGTCGTTTAGTAGGGCTAAAGTCTTCAGGAAGTTTTTCTAAAAGTTTATCAACAGAGGAGATCGTAAGCTTTCCTGGTTGATTTAGCTTAATATCTCCTGAGAGTTGTCGGATTTTTGTGTTACGTCCATCGACGGTAAACGTGCTCTGAACAAGGCCATCCATTAAAAAGTCCTCAGGGCTAAGCAATTCGGTGATTGGTTTCAGATTTATATCAAATGTGCTCATCCAAGCATTCCAGGGGAAATCTGTGTCAAGTTTTACAGAAAAACCTCCCTGAGCATATCCCTTATTAAGCTCTCCGTAGAGGCTTCCGTAGATGCCTTTTGCATCAAATGTGAGACCTAGGTCAATATTATTAACAGGTATCTCTTTCCAAAGAACGGTATTAATTCTGATAGAAGGAACAATATTGTCAGTGTTAGCTTCTTCTAGTGGCAAGCTAAAATACAAATGACCTTCTAGGCCTAACAGCTGCAAGCCGTAGTTAGGGTAGCTTTGATTGCTAAGTGGAATTTTAAAATTGGAACTTAAAGGTAGCTCCGAAAAGTTATCTAAAACTAAGCCAGAGGCTTCTGTATTAAAAACAAATGGAAGAGTGATTCCAGGTCTACCAAATGTGGTAAGTATTAGACGGCCTCCCTCTACTTTAAAATTCGCAATGCTCCAAGGTAGTTTTTCCTCCTGCACGCTTTGTTTCTTAGGTTTTTTTTGAATAACGTCAATGAGCCAAAACAGATCCTCGCCAACATAAATTTGAGGTTGCTGGATGGCAATGAGATCAAACTGTTTTTGCATGAGCCCCTCAAGGCTGAAAGCAAGCTGTATTCTCTCAATATTAAGGACTTTCCTAAATGAATTGTGCGGTGAGTAGATAGCAAAGTTTTCTATATTTTCTGTGTATAAAGTTTGATTTATTTGAGGATCTGAAGATCCGAGGCGAACGTTTTCTAGAATAATAGCGTCTGTATCAGCTATATTAATAGTGATTGGGCTTTTATCAGGACTTAGGTTGTCAATAAGCACTTGCACTTGTCCTATGACAAGTTTCTTTAGAAGGACATTCAGCTCGGTTTTTTTTTGATTAGCTTGGCTGTCCTTAATCTTATTGTCCTTTGACTCTTGAAACTCTTCTAATTTGCTTAGCCATGTTTTGGCTCCATAAACTCGTATTTCTTCAATTTCGCCTTTGATTAGTCCATTGTATTTCCATTTAATAGAAGCTCTGTCTACACTTGCAAATTGTTCGATCTTGATGTTATGAACAATCATTTCATGAAAACCACTTGTTATCTCTACTGAATCGATAGCAATATCATATCCAAGTTGCTTCGCGGCATTTGTGATAAAGCTTTCAGGGGAAAAAGAATTAGCGAAATAAAAGGAGATACCGGTGGCTAGTAAAAGGATAGTGATTCCTAGGATTAACCATGGGTTTCGGCGTAATGGCTTATTAGATTTATTTTTGTTTCTTTTATCTACCAAGGAACTCATGAGCCTTTTGCCTCTTTGTATAGAAGCAGCGTTTTTTGACGACTCTGGGAATGATCAACAACGGGTGGCGGATAGTCCAGCGAATTTGATTCAGGAACGTATTTTTTAATGAAATGCCCTTCAGGGTCAAATTTTTCAGCTTGGCTAGTGGGATTAAAGATACGGAAATAGGGCGCTGCGTCAGTGCCCGTGCCAGCTGTCCATTGCCAACCTCCATTATTAGCTGCTAGATCCCCATCATAAAGCTTTTGCATGAAATATTTTTCTCCCCATTTCCAATCTATATGCAGATCTTTACAAAGAAATGATGCTACGATCATACGTAGGCGATTGTGCATCCAACCAGTCTGATTTAGTTGGCGCATTGCTGCGTCAACGATCGGAAAGCCTGTTTGACCATGACACCATTTTTTAAAGAGCCTAGTGTCATTCTGCCATGGAATCCGATCATATTCTGGCCGGTAGCAGCCACTAGCTACGTGCGGAAAATGATACAAAATATTTTTGTAAAAATCTCTCCAAATGAGTTCAGATACGAAGGTGTCTAATTCATGGATTTGGCTGGGATAATTGGAGGACTGATTTTTTAAGGTAATAACTTTTAGGTAGATGAAGCGGGGGCTAATTGTTCCAAATCGAAGGTGCGGAGAAAGGCGCGATGTAGTATCCTCAAAAGGAGAGTTTCTCTTGCTAGCATAATGAAATATATTTTTCTTCAGAAAGGATTTTAAAGCATCGTTTGCGGCTTTTTCTCCGGAAGAAATCATGGGTATCTCAAGTCTGAGTTCTAACTCATCTAGACTCGGGATGGAGGATTTAAGACTTGTTTGAGTTTTTTGGGGTAATTTTATCGATTGCGGTCGAGGCAGAGTCTTAGGTGGGGTGAGCTGGCGCAGTGCCTTAGAAAAAGGAGTGAAAACTGTATAAGGGCTGCCATCCTTCTTTAAAATGGTATTAGGAGGATAGATGCATAGGTCTTCAAAAACTTTGCATGAAATTTCCTTCTTTTGGCAAAGTTGATTTACTATGTTGTCACGTTCTAGTGCGTAAGGTTCATAATCTTTGTTATAATAGAGTGCGGTTATCCTGTTTGCTTTAAAGAGGCCTGATAGTTGTTGAACGGGCTCGCCTTTCAAAATAAAGAGTTCAGCACCAATGTATTGAAGATTTTTTTTTAGCGAGGCTAATGCCTCAAGAAGATAGGCTATACGTGGTATGCCTACGTCTTTGGCCTTTAGGATCTTGGGGTCAAAAATAAAAATTGGTAAGACCGTATCGTGCTCATTTAGAGCATGATAGAGAGAAGGATTGTCTGAGAGTCTTAAATCTCTACGGAACCAGTGGATAGCAGTTGTCATGTATTTTTGGCAAAGTAGTTGATGGTAGCTTGGTGCCTATATCGAAATAAAATTCTAAAGCCAATTTCTATAAATGGGAATAAAAGATATTTCAATGGACCGCCTTTAATGTCGTACTGAATAGTATCAGTTAAATAAGACTGATTAGTGTTTTCAGACTTAATAAATTGATGGGTATGTATCCAGCTTGTAAAAGGAAATGGTAGTTTGGAAGCGATATCTTGGATGCTAGCAGCATCTGGCTCAGAGATAGAGGGCTTTTTATTGGATCCCCAATTAACTTCCCAGTACTGAGCGATGCCAAAGATTGATACGCAAAGTTTTATATGCGGGGTCTTTTGCTGATTGACATCAATGGACTTGAGTTTGAGAAAACTAGGAGAAATAAGAGGAATATTTTTGGGCTCTAGATGAAAATGGTAGAGTGCATCTACGGAAGTTGGAATCTTTGTTTTCGTTGAATGAAAGGAAAAGTGTGGTTTCGGCATTTGCAGTAGCTTCTATACTCTTTCTTTACCTAAGTTGTTACTGAGGAGCTTAATGATTCTTTTAGAGTCATTAGCTTTGATGAAATAGTAAGCAATAAAACCAATATTGCATGCTGCCCAATAAAATAGACCGCCTAGGTAATACCACTTCGCAGAGGATGAAAGTGCATTTAAACTTTGATAGACTCCTATGAGAAAGAAAGCAGCCCAAATAAAGGACCAGTGTAAGGTAAAAAACGAGAAGAAACGGAATGGAGTAGAAAGTAAGAAGCCGCTAATTCTAGGCTTTTTTAGATCATAAAAATAGGTGGATTCTAGCTCAGCTCCTAGCAGTAAATTTAGACGATACATTTCATTAATTTTCTTTTCAATTGCTTCAGCATGTATGCGAGCAAAATCGCAAAAATGCAGATAAAAGGAAGCCTGCACTCCAGCGCTTACAACGAGAAAAGGTAGATAAAATATGGAGTGTGAGTGAGGTAATAATATAAGTGTGAGGAAGAGTACTAAGCTTGTTGAGATCAGTGTGAAAAATTTCTTGTGGTAGCTATATTGCATAGATCTCATTCGCTCAAGCTGCTTTAACCAAATTTCTAATACTTGTTTATCTTGTTCCATAATTACATTAAATTGTTTCGTTTTATAGTAATTCCATTCTTAAATTTTTCCAACTGTTTGTGATTGTGTGAATGCTTGAAAGCTCTATTACTACGTAGGTAGATGTTGAACATAAAACCAACTGGGATCGCCCCTTTAACTATTTTTGCGGTTTTATTTTCTATTGTAGGTTGTTCAAAGCAGAAGGAGGGCAATTTTAAGGAAAGGTTGCTAGCACTAGAGAAATCACCCGAGAGAGAGTTAAGAGTTGTTTTTGAGTATGAAGGCATACCTAAGATCTGGTGTGATGCATGGTTAGCTAATGGTGGGTTGAAGATCACCCAGTTCCAATTCCATGAAAACTTACCGGATGATATTTTGCTCGATGCCGAGCTGTATATCTTAACACCCAGAAAGATGCTGGGGTTGGCGGAAGAAGTCGCTCTAGTAAAACTTGATGATAAACTGAAGCAAGATGGTGTGAGCCCCGTTTTTACAAATCATCCTTTTGACATTGATGGGCTGTATACAAGACCCTGGAGGTGGACTCCCTATTTATTTTTGGTGCGTAACCCTGAGAATAAAGGAGATATTTACCGGAATTGGCGTAAAGCTGCGAATAGTGCATGGCCTAAGGATAAACATTTATTAGCTGCGTTGTCATTGAAGGAATCTGGAAAAGTGGCTAACCCAGCAAATCTTGATGAAAGAAATGTTATTGGAGATGTTTTAGCAGAGGAATTGATGGATAAACTTTTTGATGAAAAAACGCTATGGAGAAAATATAAAGATCTAGAAATAGATGTCACCTATATACCTCTTTCATATTTAGTCAAAAATAGTCATCAAATTCCAGCGGGAACTTATATAAAGTCCCCTGCCCAAGGCTCAATGATTTTATTCGATCATCTATTACTAGGGGCAAAGGCTGTGGAACTAAAGGAAGCTATGAAATTGGCTGAATGGTTGCTAGATGATGAAAAACAAAATGAGATGCTAAACACCTGTGGGTATTTCAAGGTGATTTCAAAGTTAGGTAAAGAGATGGATGGCGTGCCTCTTGTATTACCGACTGCATGGTTTAATAGAGCGGACTTCCTATTGGAAGTATCTCAAGACGGAGGAGTCATTGAGAGGCAAAAAATTATTTGGGATAAACTCGCCCAAAAAGAAGCAGAGAGGGAAAAGGCATCAAAGGATCTGATTGGTCAGATCATGGCAGAGGAAGAAATCACCTTGGATAAGGCTGATCATCTTAATGAGTAAAAGCTGATTTACGTTGGCGATCTATCTGAAGACGTTGCATCGTTCCTAAAAGTAGCTCAGGTTGAAAGGGCTTTTTGATAATCGCATCTATATTCTTATTTTGCTCACTCTCTAGTATGTATCCGCTTGTCACAATTATCAGTGCGCTTGGTGCCAATTTTCTGAGCTCAGCGACAAGCTTTGCTCCAGGTGGGCCTGGCATAGTCCAATCTGTTATAATCCAGTCTATAGTAAGACCATATTGTTGTGCGAGCTCAAGAGCTTCTGTTCCATTGTTAGCAGAGTAGATTTTTAAACCAGATTCATGCAAGTTGTCTGTAAGCACCTGCAGGCAGAGTGGCTCATCATCTGCAATAATAGCCCTAGTACCGGAGGGTTTTCGAATAGGTGACGTTATTTTCTTCTTATCAGGCGAGGCTTCCGAAAAAGAGGCAACTGGAATAGCAATTGTGAAAACGGCACCATGGGGTTCCACATTTGTAGCGCTAATATACCCAGAATGTGCAGATAATATGCCTTTACACGTGGAGAGACCAAGACCAGTTCCTTTACCGGGCTCTTTACTAGTGACAAAGGGGTCAAAGATAGAATCTTTGAGTTTTAAATCGATTCCTGTGCCACTGTCTTGGATTTTACAAAATACGTAACCTTCTTGAGAGGAAGGATTTTCATCAGGCTTAAAGATTCCGGTGGAAATCACAATGGTTCCATTTTCCTCAATAGCGTCATTGGCATTGAGTAAGAGGTTAAGAATGACTTGGCTGATCTGGCCTTCGTCTAGGTAGCATGCTGGTAGAGTAGGTGTGAGCCGTGTATTGATATGGATGGTGTTTTTTAGGATAGGTTTTGCAAGCACAAGGGTTCTGTTAACAATATCATTTAGGTTAGCCGAGCGTAAATTTGTGGAGTGTTGTCGCGTTGCTTTAAGGAGTTGCTCTACAATTATTTCGCCTCTATGAGCAACTTCTAGAACATTGCTTACAATTTGGCGGTCCTCGGAATCGCTAGCCGATCTTTCTAATGAGCTTAAGAGGCGATCTAAATTTCCTGTTACGATATGCAGTAAATTATTAAATTCATGAGCTACACCTCCAGCCATACGGCCCAGTGCTTGCATCTTACTTGATTGTCTTAGAGCTTTTTCGCTTTGTTCATAGTCATAGGCGGTTCCTATGAGTTCAGCAGCTAGACGAAGGCAATCAATCAATCCTGATTCAGAAGTTTCCGAGTGAAGATGGTCTTCTAGTATGAGAAAGCCCCTGAGCTGTTCGTTGATGAAAATAGGTAAGATTATCAGATTTTTAATATTATGTTTCTCGAGCTCTTTCCTAACAGAGAAATGGGCTTTTTCATAAGGCAAGGCTAAAGGCTTACCCTTTTTGAGGTTGTAGCGATAGTTGTTCCAAGGAGCCTGTTCTAATTGTTCAATGCTTGATAGAATTGGGCGGTTAATCTGAGTTCCTAATATCAGTGTATCTGTTTCTGTAATAGAGAACTCTCTTTGCGGTAGGTGTAGTATAGCATAACAATTTTTAGTAGCCAAAGCCTCATCAATTTTTCTGAGCATGCGGTTCAACAGCATAGAGATATCTTTTTGTCCAAGAAGGCGGTCACCTGTTTGAGCTAAAGTTGCTAGAATAGAGTCTCTTTGCTTGAGTATATTGAGAGCAGCTAATTTGGCTTTAACAGCTTCTTCTCTCTGCATGCTTCGCCGGCGAATAAGAAGGCTCAATAAGGTAGCAAATAAGATAGATATTCCAATTACCTGACCGTTTGTATAGTCAATATTCTTAAAGGGGTGTCTGATTTTTTGAGCATCAAAAGCAAAAACAAGCATGGGATATAAGCCAGTGAATGATTCTTCATTTGCAGTAAAGGGCTGGGCGATGTACTCAACCACTGGAGACTCGGGCGTTACTAATTGGTAGTGGTAACTTTTTAAAAACCTCCATGAGCTTCTGGTTATATTGCGAGTCGATGAAGCACTTGCTATCATTGATTTATAGCTTTCTGATTTAAATGACTTTTGAACTTGTTCTTTTTTTTGGGGATCAGAAATGGATTGATTCGAAGATACAAGCAATACCAGATCTTTGTCTAGGCCCTTGGTATAGAGGCGGATCCCTAGTAGGTCTCGATTATTACTTAGAAGCGTGTCTAATTCCCGCGAAATTATTTTCTTCTGCTTAGCCGAGTCAAGCTCTCTAATGCTCATTTGTGTTTTGTATAAAGACTGAGTTGTTTGCTGGATAATAATTTCAAGATCGCGGTTGATAATGCTACGTAGTACATCTTTGGAATCATTTGTGATTAGTCCAAACATGAAGATAGTGCTACTCGTAAAAATGGACCAAAAAAGAAGTGCATCTAAGTACCAAACGGGATTCAGAAGTTGAAAAAACTTTTGAGGCTTTTTTGCAATTTTCATAGAAACTTCTAAGGATTGAAATCCTGATGCTGTTTGGATTTATCCCATTTTATGAGGCGTTCTTTAATGATTTTTTCATAACCGTTGTTTGTAGGTTCATAGTACTTTTTTAGATTCTCGATAAATGGTCCAGGTGCTATAGCATTGGGGTAATCATGCGGATATTGGTAGCCCTTGCCATGGCCTCTTTTTTTAGCTCCCGGATAATGACTATCCCGTAGAGCTTTTGGAACACCTAGGGTGCGCTCCTTAGATAAGTCTGAAAGAACTGACTCAAGAGCAGCGTAAGAGCGGTTGCTTTTCGGTGCGGTTGCTAGGTAAACAGTAGTCTCCGCAAGTATGATCCTGGCCTCAGGCATGCCAATGCACTCAATTGATGCTTGGCAAGCATTTGCTAAAATAAGCCCTTGGGGATCGGCGAGTCCTATGTCTTCAGCCGCCAAGATAGTAAGGCGTCTGGCAATAAAGCGTATCTCTTCCCCAGCTTGAAGCATCTTGGCCAACCAATACAGTGCAGCATCAGGTTCGGAAGCTCGTATCGATTTGATGAAAGCAGATATTGTATCGTAGTGCTGGTCTCCCTGAATATCATAAATTATAGCCTTCTTCTGAATAGATTCTTCAGCGATTTCCAAGGTAAATGCAATTGCCTGTTTTTCGGAGAAAGTATTGGTTGTCATGATGCCAACTTCTAAAGCATTTAATGCTTTTCGAGCGTCGCCTTCGCATACTTTGGCCAGATGGATTAGTGCTTCAGGTTCAGCTTCCACTTGATATTTACCCAACCCTTTTAGTTGATCTTCAAGGGCACGGTTAAGAAGCGCCACTATCTCATTTTCAGTTAACGGAAGGAATTCAAACAGTTGCATACGAGACAAAAGAGCTGAAGTTAGAGAGAAATAGGGATTTTCTGTGGTTGCGCCGATCAAACGAATCCAACCTTCTTCAACGTGTGGGAGTAGAGCATCTTGTTGGCTCTTGTTAAAGCGGTGAACTTCATCGACCAAAGCAAGTGTTTTCCTTTTTGAAGAGTTCCATAACTGTTTGGCTTGATCAACACACTTACGGATATCCGCGACTGAAGATTCTACGCCATTTAATAATACGAAGTGATCTTCCCCCTTACGAGCTATGATGTGGGCAAGAGTTGTTTTTCCAGTTCCAGGCGGTCCATGGAAAAGGAGTGCTGTTATTCTGTTGCTTTCAATTAGCCGTAGCAGAAGTTTGCCTGGACCTAGGATATGTTCTTGGCCAAAGAAGGTCTCCAGTGAGTTTGGGCGAAAGCGGCTGGCGAGGCTCTGGTCAGGCGGTTGCAGCTGAGGTCTGGTCATCGTCTCAGAGCCAAAAAAATCACCTGTCATTCATTAATCATAAGCTCTGTAGTCACCTAAGACAGTAGTTTTTTTGCTTTTTCTTGCCATTAGTTATTCAAAAGGTAGTCTCTGGCTCGTTTAACAATGTTTAGAGAATGATACAAGACAATGGACTATAAAGATATTACACCTCCAGCTGGTGATCAAATTAAGATTAAGAATGGTAAATTAAATGTGCCGGATAATCCTATAGTTCCTTTTATTGAGGGAGATGGTATAGGTCCGGACATTTGGGCGGCTTCCCAGCGCGTCTTTGATGCAGCTGTTGAAAAAGCATATGGAGGGACCAAGAAAATTAGTTGGTTTGAAGTGTATGCAGGAGAAAAAGCTTTCAATAAGACTCAGAGCTGGTTGCCAGAAGACACACTCAATGCCTTTCGTGAGTTCTTGGTGGGAATTAAGGGGCCATTAACAACTCCTGTTGGTGGAGGGATTCGGTCTCTAAATGTGGCTCTTCGTCAAGAGTTAGATCTCTATACTTGTCAGCGCCCGGTTAGATATTTTAAGGGAGTAGAAAGTCCTGTAAGAAAACCCGAGCTAGTTGATATGGTGATCTTTCGTGAAAATACCGAGGATATTTACGCAGGTATCGAGTTTGAGGAAGCAAGTGATGAGGTCAAGAAGCTCAAGACTTTATTAGCCGAGAATTTTCCTGATCGATTCAAGAAAATCCGCTTCCCAGATACTTGTGGTATTGGTTTAAAACCTGTTTCAATTGAGGGAACCTCACGCTTGGTAAAAGCGGCTATTCAGTATGCCATAGACCAGGGGCGGAAAAGCGTAACCTTAGTGCACAAGGGAAATATTATGAAATTTACCGAAGGTGCTTTCCGTGACTGGGCATATGAGGTAGCCAAAAATGAATTTGGAGGCAAAGAAATAGACGGAGGGCCATGGTGCGAGCTTCCTAATGGAATCGTTGTAAAAGATGTTATTGCGGATGCCTTCCTGCAGCAAATCCTAACCCGTCCTTCTGAATACGACGTTATAGCGACGCTAAATCTCAATGGTGACTACGTATCAGACGCCCTTGCAGCGCAAGTAGGTGGTATTGGAATAGCTCCTGGAGGTAACATTAATTTTGAAAGCGGGTTTGCAGTTTTTGAAGCTACCCATGGCACAGCACCCAAATATGCTGGACAAGACAAAGTAAATCCTGGTTCTGTTATACTTTCTGGTGAAATGATGTTCAGATACCTAGGTTGGGCTGAGGCTGCCGATTTGGTGATTAAGGGATTGGAAGAAACTATTTCACAAAAGAAAGTGACTTATGATTTAGCCCGTTTGATTGAAGGTGCTGCAGAACTTAAGTGCTCAGAATTTGGTTCAGCAATTATTGAAAATATGTGATTCCTTACGATGGCGTTATAATGTAGTGTAATGCCTCGTTCGACATGGTAAAGCGTCTGATAAATCCTTTTCTTTGGGGCAACTCGATTGCTTTGTCATGGATGTGGGGTTTAGGCTTATTTTTCTCTGTTCAGATTACCTATCTCTTTGGGCTTTTTGGCTTGTTATCCTTCGCTATTCCTAATGCCTTAGGGCTTCTTATATATGGATATATTCTTCAGCGTGTAGCTAATCGAAAACCTGGTCCCGAGTCTCTCTCGGAATTTTATGCTCAGTGGTCCAGGCCATTTCGTTTAGTATTTTTTCTTTATCAGGTGTTAGCATTAATGCTGACGATCTTTGCAATTATACGCTATCTTTGGGAGCCTTTAGGTCTAGAGCCATTCTTACTGTACCTTCCTTTAACCCTGTTAGTAGTGCTTGCAGCCGCTAGTTTATTTGGTGAAGAGTTTGATATCACGCGCATCAAATTTAGCCATTTATCACTTGGGCTTATTATGCTTGTGGCTATAGGGATATTGTTTTTTCATATCGATTTTGATGATATCCAAAAGCAAGGTTGGATAAGTTTTGAACCAATCAAAGATATGGGTTATTGGGGCTATGTTATTCCTTTATGTATAGGTTTATTGTTAGGGCCCTGGCTCGACCTACAGCAGTGGCAGAGGGCTATCCAGATACGCCGAGAAAAGGCATCTATCTTTCAGTCATATGTCATAGGTGCGACTTGCTTTTTCCTTCTTCTACTATTTCATGGGTTGTTGACTTGGTGGGTAGTGGGAACAAGGACTGGGATTAGTGAGCTTAGTCAAATTGGCATCCTCAAGGGCATTGATTTATATAGCTATGCGCAAGGAATCAATACGGCCTTTTTCTATAATCATGAATATCTGAGAGACCTGGTTTTTCCTGCGTACTGTGCATTTATATGTATTTGTATTTTGACCACGTTAGATAGTGGCTATATAGCACTCAAATGGTTTCTCTCTTCCAATGCTAAAGCCAGCAAGCACATGATTTTTTCCATTGTTCCTGAGTGGATAGTCTCTTCACCTATCCCCACATTAATCTTTTGCGGCTTCTTTACTATATTTGCGGTGATTGCAAAATTTCAGTTGGAATATTACATGATCTTTTATGCGACGTTTTTTGTAGGTTATGAAGCTCTGGCAGTTAGTCGGTGTTACTCTGCGAAGCCCACCATTCCCTTACCTCAAATTAAATTATTTTGTGTAGGAAGCGTAGCAGTTGTGGTTTTTTCCTATGGCTATTTTCAAGAGACCCCTGCAGCGCAGATTATTGGCGCGCTTATGCCATTAATTTATGTTTTGTGGTTACTTTTGAAACCAGGTGCAGATGAGGAGCTTGACTTGCCCACAGTCATCAAAGAGGAAGCTACTAGTCTCATTAAGCAGGTAAAGGAAGGCGTTACCGGCAGTGGAGACAAAACCAAAATTGTTGAAGTTGTAAAAGGCTCGGGCGGTTATTTTGAGGATAATCATTGGTTTGTTTATAAGGTTTTGGCTACTTATGTAGATACTAATTCTGTGGGGAATATATACTTTGCTATGTATCCAGTCTGGGTTGGAAAAGCCAGAGAACTATTTTTTAATAAGGTATTGCCAAATTTTGACCTAAATAACACAGATTACTTTATTTTGACCAGATCCTTTGAGCATAAATTCACGAAGGAGGCCAAAGAATTTGATGAGATTACAATTAAAATTCGAATTAGTGAGAACAACAGAAAATTTGCGATGCTTGAGCATCGCATTTACGATGCTCAAAATGATTTACTGGGGAAGGGAAATCAGTCCTTAATGTTTGTTGATTCTAGTAATTATAAGTTGATTGACATTCCGCGAGAGGTTTATAAAGCTTTCTCGCCTCACATATAATAATTGATACCATTTTATCTACTGAACAGGATTTGAGGATGACTCTTTGCTATAGTGACCAATCTTTTTTAAAAAACCTAAGAGCTGGACAGTTGTCTGAACTCTTTAGCCTCATTCCAGATATTCAGTTTTTCATGAAAGATAAAGAAGGACGCTTTGTTTTGGTTGACCAAGGCTTTATAGAGATGCTTGGGACTAAGGATGGGAATGAAGTTCTCGGTAAAACAGATTTTGACTTTTTCCCAGAAACCATTGCAACTTGCTTTGTTGAAGATGACAAGCTGGTCATGGAAAGCCAAAAACCTTTGCCAAATCGTATGGAATTAGTTCCCAATAATGAGCTTCAATTGGATTGGTGTTTGGCTAATAAGATCCCTTTATTTGGACTCAATGGCGAGGTCGTGGGCATTGCTGGGATCTCAAGGAAAATGGCAGCGAGCGATATACAAGTATCTACAGATTCTAATCTCAACACAGTAGTCGAGTATATACGTATGAATTTTGCCAAACAAATTAATGTTGAGCAGCTCGCGGAAATAGCTGGACTGACAGTCAGAACCCTTAATCGCCGCTTTACAAAAGCCTTTGATACCTCTCCTCTAAGATATATCAAAACAGTTCGTTTAAATTCCGCATGCTATGCACTTACTAATACAAGCAGAACTATTTCCGAAATCGCCTTCGATTGTGGCTTTTGTGACCAAAGCTATATGACAAAAGAATTCTCAGCTAGATTGGGTGTTACGCCTAGGGAATATAGACTGAAATATTCTAAAAAAGCATAACGAAAAATTGATAAACTCTATTTTTTTGGGCTGAAACCTAATGTTTTTTTAATAAAATGGTTCAGTCAATGAACCTTTTTCGTTTTCAAGTTAGCAGATTATGCTAGCTTATTTGCTGCTTAACATAAAAAGCACAATGCTAATTGTTAACGCTACAGCCAATTAATTTGATTGAAAGAAAGAGTTTATGTCTAAAAAAGCATTAGCAGATGAAATGATACAGGAGGAAAACCCGTCGAATGAGAGTATGGCAGAAAACGAAACAAAATGTTGTAATGGGATTTGGCCATTGAACTGGTCGAACGAAACTTGGGGATTTTTGACCCTCAGACTGTTTTTAGGGCTTCGGTGGTTTATAGCAGGCATCGAAAAATGGGAATTGGATGGTGCATATACAAATGAAAATTATTTTACCAATATGGATCGCATGGCTGGCGGTATAGCCAGCAATTCTTTCATGCCTGAATGGATAACTAAATTTTACGCTTATCCTCTAGGCTATTTACTCGTGGCGCTAGGAGTGGCTTTACTCCTGGGTATAAAAACAAGAATAGTTTTGATTTTATCAGGTTTGACGTATGTTTCTTTATGCTTCGGATTAATGGCAGTGGAAGAGAGGGCTGGAATTGCTTGGCTTGCTATTCACATCGCTATGAATGTTTGGGCCTTACTTCTGGTGAAACACAATAAGTTGGCCATTTGGAAGGATTAGCCGATAGCTGCCACATTTAATTGAGGAAACCAATTATGAGTAATCAACTTGAACAGAAGAATACAGATCTAACAAATGTGACACGCCGTGAATTTGTGTCATCTGCCGCGGCTCTGGGAACAGGTTTGGTTGTAGCTTCTAAACCGATGAAATCGCTGGCTGAGTCGGCGAAGAAAGAAGATTTAAACGTCGCCGTGATAGGATTTGGTTCACAGGGCAAAGTGCTCATGGACGCCATGCTACAAATACCGTCAGGTGTCCGTTTCAAAGCAATCTGCGATGTATGGCCTTACAAACAAAAATATGCGCAAAGATACCTTCAAAAGTTTAAGCATGATGTAAATGTTTACACAGACTACCAAGACATGCTTGATTCGGAGAAAGATTTGGACTGTGTCATAGTCGCTTCTCCTGACTTTGTCCATGCTGACCATACTAATGCGGCGCTGCGTGCCGGCTGTCATGTCTACTGCGAGAAATTGATGTCTAATACTGTAGAAGGTGCTCGTAGTATGGTGCTTACGCAACGTGAGACGGGTAAGCTTCTTCAAATCGGCCACCAAAGACGAAGTAACCCGAGATATATCCATGCTAAAGAAAAATTGATAGACGAGGCAAATCTGTGCGGGCGCATCACAACCATTAACGGGCAGTGGAATCGCGCCGTTAAAGAGGATGATACCTGGCCTAAAAAGTATGAGATTGATCAGTCAACCCTTGATAAATATGGCTATGCTAATATGTTTGAGTTTCGTAACTGGAGATGGTTCAAGCAATACGGTGGCGGGCCCATTTCCGACCTGGGCGCTCACCAGATTGATATTTACAATTGGTTTCTAGATGCAAACCCTCAGTCAATCATAGCAGGTGGCGGTGTTGATTTTTATGACAAGCATGAGTGGTATGACAATGTCATGGCCATTTATGAGTACGAAGGTAAACTTGGGAAGACCAGGGCTTTCTACCAGGTTCAAACTACCACAAGTGCTGGCGGCGGCTACTATGAGTATTTCATGGGAACAGGTGGCGCTATTAAAATTTCTGAAAATCCAAAATACACTCAAGTCTTCCAAGAAGCGGGAGCAGATTGGGCAGAGTGGATTGATAAAGGTTACATTAAGCAAGGGGCATCTGGGGGTGGAGGTGGATATAATCCATTGGCTCCAAAACCATGGGACAAACCCAAGGGTGGTTCTGGAAAAGTGGATGTAAGAGAAACCGCTGCACTTGTTTCATGGGACATTCCAGTCGATCTAGGTAACAAAAAAATTCATCAATTCCACCTGGAAAACTTCTTTGACTCGGTAAGGGGAGAGACGGCTTTAAACTGCCCAGCAGATAAAGCATTTGCATCTTCGGTAATGATTCTAGCGGCAAACGAAGCTGTTGGAGCACAAAAAATGCTAAAATTTGAGCCCAGTGAATTTATAGCATAGAACTAACGTCATACTGTAGTGAACAATAAAGTTAGCCTCGCTAATTAGATAAGGTAAAGAATGAAGAAGAAAAGTATAACAGTATTGATAGCCATGTGCGCTTTAGCGTCCGTGGGTTACTCAGCACCTCTAAAGACGGATTTGCCTGAGCCTCAGTTGATGGGGACTCCTAATCCAAAATGGGATGAAGGTGTTAAAAACCTATATAAGGGTAAAGTTAAATGGCCAGAAGTTCCCGATGGCGTGACTAATCTTGCTAAGGGTAAAGCGGTCACTTCTAGCGATGATTTCCCGCTTCTGGGTGAACTTGAGTTTGTTACTGATGGTGATAAAGATGCTGGCGAGGGTTACTTCGTAGAACTAGGACCAGGTCTTCAATGGGTCCAAGTTGACCTTGCCAAGGAGTCAGAAATCCATGCAATAGTTGTGTGGCATTATCACTCCCAACTTCGTGCATACCACGATGTTGTTGTGCAAATCTCAAACGATCCAGAGTTCAAAAAGGATGTAACTACTATCTTTAATAATGACTATGATAATTCAGCTAAGTTAGGAAAAGGTAGTGATAAAGTTTACGGAGAGACGAACGAGGGTTGGCCAATCGCTGTAAAAGGTGTTAAAGGACAATATGTTCGCTTGCACTCAAACGGAAGCACTTCTGGTGAAATGAATCATTACATAGAGGTGGAAGTATTCGGGAAGTAGAATCGAAGTTTTTCAATGTAAAACTCCCTATTACAAAAAGTAGTAGGGAGTTTTTGTTTTATAGATTTGATAAATTTTTAATTGAGAATGCCCGTCCAATTACTTGATAAATTAAATTCAAATTAAGAAGGGATGATATAAAAGTGAATAAAAAATGTAGGGCTCTATTTTGCTTTATTCTGGGTTTAAGCTCAGTAAGTTTTGCTGGATTATTAAAAACTGGATTGCCACTTGAACAACTCTTAGAAACTCCAAACCCAAATTGGGATAAAGGGCTTGAAAATTTATATAATGGAAAAATCAAATGGTCTCAGATGCCTGAAGAGGTAAATAATCTGGCAAAAAATAAAAAGATTACTTCAAGTGATGATTTTCCATTACTAGGTGAAGTGAATTTTATTAATGATGGTGAAAAAGAAACTGGCGAAGGCGGCTATGTAGAGCCTGGACCAAGTATCCAATGGATCCAGTTTGATCTAGAAAAGCAATCAAAGATCTACGCGATAATTTTATGGTACTACCACGGTAGTGAAAGGGCTTATCATGATGTTATTGCTCAGATTTCAAATGACCCAGAATTTAAGAAGGGTGTGACTACTGTTTTCAATAACGACTATGATAATTCGTCTAAATTAGGCAAAGGTCAAGACAAGGTTTATAAAGAGACTTTTCAAGGATGGCCTATAGCTGTAAGTGGTAAAGAAGGGCAAAATGTTCGGTTATATTCTAATGGAAGCATTTCTGGTGAGATGAATCATTACGTTGAAGTAGAAGTATTTGGTAGATAAAAAGACATTCATTTTTTTAGTTTTATTCCTGTTCGTAGTCACTGTTGGCTTTGTGCTCAGAGCATGGGATGCAGGTGTCAGACCCATGCATACGGATGAGGCAGTCCATGCGACGAAACTAGGTTATTTAATAGAGCAAGGAGAGTATAAATATGATCTTACCGAGTATCATGGCCCTACATTATATTATCTATCGCTTCCCTTTATCTGGTTTTCAGGCGCACAATCTCATGCAGAGCTAAAAGAGACTACTCTACGTGCCTTACCGATTTTTTTTGGTGTGTTGTTGATTGGAAGTACGTGGTTTTTAAGAGGGCTAATTGGAAATGGAGGAATGTTATTTGCTGTTGTGTTGACAGCGGTATCTCCAATCTTTGTCTATTATAGTAGATACTACATTCACGAGATGATGCTCATCGTATGGATGATGGGTGTGTTTATTTGCGGATGGAAATATTTTTGTAAGCCTCGTCTTGGTTGGATGGTTGGACTTGGAGTATTTACTGGGTTGATGTTCGCGTCCAAAGAGACATGGGTGCTCATGGGGGGAGCGTTGGGATTAGCCTGTATATGGGTTCTTTTAATGGAATGGAAATCTGGTCAGTTTAAAGAGTTAGCAGTTATCTGGCGAACAGGTTTTCAGCTATGGCATTGGGGTGTAGGAGTCGTAGTGGGTCTTGTTGTTGCTTTCGTTTTTTATTCATCATTTGGAAAACATCCGCAAGGAATTGTGGATTCCTTTTTAACCTACTTTTCTTATGTTAATCGTGCTGAAGGTCAGGGTCATGAGAAGCCCTGGTGGTATTATGTTACTCTTCTTGGCTGGTATAAGAATGGCCCTGGCTTTGTCTTTCATGAATGGATAGTGCTGGCGCCAGCATTTATTGGAGCAATCATAGTATTTCTCGTAAAAATAGAAGATGCTAAAAAGAGAATACTTCTTAGGACACTCGCGCTATATGGTTGGGTACTCATGGCCATCTATTCTGTTATACCTTATAAGATGCCATGGTTAGCTTTAGGTTTTATGCATGGATTTATTCTCATAAGTGGTTGGAGTGCGCAATTCTTATGGATTTCTAAAATAAAGTGGTGGTGGAAGGCTGGGATCACTCTTTTATTTCTGGCTTTGGTCTGGCAAGCGGTCGATTTTACACGGCTAACGAATCACCGCTTGTCTTCAGATGTGCGTAATCCTTATGTCTATTCACACACAAGTAGGGATTTTTTAAGGCTACAGAAAAGGCTGGATGCTATTGCTCAATATCATGAAGACGGTAAAGAGGTGCTGATCAAAGCTATCTGTGAAGAATATTGGCCAGTTCCTTGGTATTTGCGAGCATATCCCAACATAGGCTATTGGCACAGCATTCCAGAAAATCCAGACGCTCCAGTTGTCATTACATCACCGCATATGAATGACGCCCTAGATATCGTTTTACAGGATGAATATATGAGTGAAGTTTATGGTTTGAGACATGGTGTATTTTTGGTGATGAAAATAAGAAAAGATCTTTGGAATAAATTCATCAAGGATCAATAATAATTATTTTTAAACCTATGTCTTCTATCCAAAAGTTTGCCCATCATGCCATGGCCACAAAGTTTGAGATGTTTGTTGCTAGTGATAGTAATGATAATGCTAAGCATGTAGCAGTAGAGCTTTGGAACGAAATAGACCGCTTGGAAAATGAACTCAGTCGCTTTCGTGAAGGTAGCGATATTTGGAGGCTAAATCGCTCTCAGACTAATACTTGGGTTCGCTTTGGGCTAGATGCCTTTGAGTGCTTAAAGCAAGCATTGGATATATCTGCTGCTACCAATGGGGCTTTCGATCCTACCATTGGTCCGCTTTTTAGATATTGGAGAGAATGCCAAGACAATCAAGTGAAGGTTGATCCCAAGGTACTTAGTGAGGCTAAGAAAGCGGTAGGTTGGCAGAAAATAATATTAGATGAGGATAGCATTTCCGTGAAAATGTTGGCTGATCATATGCAGTTAGATTTAGGAGGAGTGGGTAAAGGCTATGCCTTGGATACAGTTGCCGAGTTACTCTTAGATGATTGGGAGATGAACGAAGTCATGCTAAGTGCTGGAGGTAGTACGGTTTTGGTTTTAGATCAGCCTGTGGATGAAGTATGGGACGTGGGTCTTGGGGGATTGGATTGGAAAGAGCCTCTGCTGTTAAATCATTCCGCAGTTAGCGGATCTGGAATGGGGGTACAAGGTGAACACATTATTAACCCACGTACTGGGAACCCTGTTCCCAAACAAAACAGGGTTTGGGCCTTAGCCAAAACGGCCGCTACCTCAGATGCTCTTTCCACTGCATTTATGGTTATGAATCAGGAAGAAATTAATACTTACTTGCTTGAAAATCCTGAGACGCAAATTTTTTGTTAATGGTAGGCGTGGAGGGAGTCGAACCCCCACGGATTGCTCCACTGGAACCTAAATCCAGCGCGTCTGCCAATTTCGCCACACGCCCCTGTTAAGAATGATGTACTGTAATGAGAAAAAGCAGGTACACAAGCAAGATTTTGCGCGGATCTTAAAGTCTGTATGCTATCGTTCGGGCTTAAGTGAATTCTCTGACACAAAAAACACAAAGAGCAAGATGATTTTACAATTTAGAGCATTATTGAATTCATTGTAAATACCCATTTATGTCATGTTCCGGATTGATCCCCTGCTATTAATATGGATCCAAGCACCAAGAGACGACACAGATTTGTAGAGGCTTTCACCGTTGAAACCAGAGAATGACTCTTTGGCTGAGGCACAGTTGCCTATTCATGAGAAAATGCATTAGATAATAAAAAACAAGGCATTAAATTTGTCGGGCAAAAATTACTCTGAGTGACAGAGTGTTCCTCTATGCCAAAATCCATGCGTATGGGCGCCTATAGGCATTTCTAGTCCAAGTCTTTACTTTGGTCTTCCCACGATGACGCCGGCATGCTTTTTGTACCTGTAAAGGTAATCCTTGAGTCTAACATCGATGAGAACCTTTTTGAAATCACTCGAGGCATGCATGAGACGAAGGACTCCCTTGCTATCACGGTAGGCTAAACCCACATGAGAACAGAAGGACCCTATAGGGTTGGTAGCTATGCCTATGATATCTCCGTCCTGTAATTGTGATTCGATAGCCCCTACTTTATTTTTGGGGATATGGTACATGGGTAGGCTTGAAATGCGTTCTTCATGCTTTTTCATAGGAGCGCGCAATTCAGGATTCTTTCGCAGGTAACGGTAACCTTTCCAAAGAACGGTCATTTCACGGCATTCTTTCTTAAAACGAGTGCCCCCTAAGTCCTTCGTAATATCTATGATATTTCCTCGTTTATGGTTATCCACGTACCATTCTGCTAGATAGTGGATGCGGTCCAGGTAGTTGCCATAGCATTTACCATCCCGGTAGCGGGTATATTCTATTTCCTCGAGTAAGTCCGGAGGCGAATACGTCTCTTTATTTTTCTCAAGCATACGGGCCATTCCCAGAGAAATCTCGAAAAAAGTCCAGCAATCTAGTCCATAGAAATTGGCGGACGGTGCTTCAATATGATCATGTATTTCTAGGGTATAGCTTTTATAGGGTGTTTCCAATAGCTCTTTTCCAATGACAGCAGTCCTTTCACCGATGGCGAGATTCTGCCAATTCTCCTTTTTAGCTTTGGCTACGATCTGTTCAAATTTCTTAGTGCCCCTGAAGGTTGTTTCTAATGGAAGGGTTTGAGCGTTTACCACTGGTGTAGTTAAAAGCAGACAGAGTATTAGGATGATAGAAACATGATTGAGCATGCAAGTCATTAACACGGTTATGTTATTATAGCAAAAGGTTAGTATGCACTTTTGACTTGTACATTTTACGTAAAAACATGTAAATTAAAGACATGGATGTAATAAACCGAGAGCAAGTAAAGGCTTTTATTACAGTGGATGGGTCTGAGATCAGAGAATTTCTAGCCCACCGAAATTCAAGCATTCGCAACCAATCTTTGGCTGAGGCAACATTGAAGCCTGGTTGTGCTACCGCAGAGCACTATCATCCAATGGCCGAAGAGATTTACTACATTTTAGAAGGTAAAGCTCGTATGAGGATAGAGGATGAAGAACAAGAGGTTGGCCCCAAAGACGCCATCGCGATCCCCCCAGGCAAGCGGCATAAGATCTGGAACTTGGGAGAAGAGCCTTTGGTGTTCTTATGCTGTTGTGCTCCTTGCTATGAAAATGAAGATACGGTGATGACAGAGTAATATGAAAAGACTTCTAAAATTGACTGCTCTAACTTTCCTAATATTTAGTCTGTGTCAACAAGGGCACAGTCAACTATCGCCGGCACAGCATGAGTCATTAGTGCAGACGAGTCGATGGTTAGCCACACAGAGAATTAAGTATGCTAAGTCTTGGCGGCCACCTGGACAAAAAGAGAAGTGGGTGATGGATTGCTCGAATACTTCGAGATTTATCTATGAGCAGGTGCTGGGTGAGTCTATACCTCGAACAGCATCAGCCCAGTTCTTGTGGCTTAAGGAAGAAGGAAAAGTTTATGCCGCGCCCCGTCTTGCCAATGGCTCGATCAATCAGGACTTGCTGTTTGATCACCTTCGTTCTGGAGATCTTCTGTTTTGGGAATGGACTTATAATGTGAAAAGGTATCCACCCATCTCGCATGTGATGGTCTATCTAGGGAAAACAAAGGAGGGCGTGCATAAAATGGCAGGTTCCGCAAGCAGCGCTGCTGGAGAAATAACTAGAAAAGGTGGAGTGGATGTCTATCAATTTAGCCCCAACAGCCCGTCCGGAGGTGTTTGGAAAAATGGTAAATATCACAAGGGACGCTTTGTCGCTTTTGGTAGAGTTGTCAGGCCATCTAAGACAGAGCCGCAAGTAGCACAGAGATAGAAGCTGCTAATTTTAACTCGAATGATGCACTAAAAACTTAAAGATCTGTAGAAGATCTTAGCCTCCAGAAACATAGAGTCTCCTAGAGGTATCACTTTTTTGATACCCATGTCAGAACTCTATCCGCATTGGTATTCCAGGCACTTGATAGCTTTGCCTTCCCTTGCTTTTAAAAGCTATGCGTCAGTCGATGCGGTTGATAAATCTTTGTCGACTCTTTTTTGTAGCGTAAGCTTTTACGTATCTCGTTCAACTTCTATCACATCATTCGGGTGTAACCCAGAGCAGTACAAGTGTTTACTAAATTCATTCACTCGAAGACTCCAAGTAAGATTTGCCCTAGTGCATTTTCTAATGAATAGGCAATAGTGCTTCATCCAACCTGTTATTTCCTAGCTCCTCTCACTGTCATATTCGGCCTTTTTATTGTCATCCTCCGGCTTGACCGAAGGATCAAGAAAATAGGCATAGGGCATCTGAGCTTATATTGGAGCTGACGTCAGAGGATCCATCCGGGGGGGATCCATGAATCATTCAATCTCCTGGAACCCATGTTGGATCGGGGTATGACAAAAAAAGAGGTTTGAAATCAACTTAAAAATCTCTAGAACCGTGGTTGAAGATCAAGATAGGTGGATTTTTTGATAGCGGCCTCGTATTCAGATAAAAGCATGATGCCGCGCTTGGGTTTCAGTAACCCTGATTTAATTGCCTTATCAATTTTCATTTTCATAAGGCGGCTAAGCTGAGCGGCATCCCATTGAACTTCATCTAAGACATCTGAAATAGAGGCGGCATCGATTGTCTCTTCGATGTAAAAGCCTTCAGCTTCATCATCATCTAAAAAGACATGTGCTTCACTAACTGTCCCAAAAAGGTTGTGTAAGTCACCCATGACATCTTGATAAGCTCCTACTAAAAAAAGGCCTAGTATATAAGGTTTTCCATTTACCGTGTGTAAAGGAAGCGTGGAAGCGATGTCTTCGAAGTCGATAAATTTATCAATCTTTCCATCAGAGTCGCAGGTGATGTCTACGAGCGTGGCATCGTGAGTTGGCTTTTCGTTTAGTCTGTGTATGGGTGCGATGGGGAATAGCTGGTTCACTGCCCAATGGTCGATGAGGGATTGAAAAACAGAAAAATTGCAAAGAAATTGGTCAGAGAGTTGCTCACTGAGTTCGATGACTTCTTCCGGGATTTGCTTGGCGCCTTTGAAGAGTTTGACGATTTCCTCTGCTAGGTGCCAGAAAGCAGTTTCAACTTTCGCCTTAGTGTGAAGGTCTAGTAGACCCAGTTCAAAACGAGTGGCACATTCTTCCTTGATTTGCAATCCGCGGTGTAAGCTTTCGCGGCGGTTTCGCTTGTTCAACTTAGTAACTAGTTTAGAAATCTCGATAGCCAGGTCATGATCGCCAGATGAAGCAGGGATAAATTCCCCTCGCGTTTTTTCAATAGCTCCAAAAGCCTCGACAAGCAGAACCGAATGGTGAGTCACAATCGATCGACCACTTTCGCTGACAATAGTGGGGTGCGGGACATTTTCTTCCTTACATACTTTACACAAGCTTTTGACAATATCGCGGGTGTATTCTCGGAGTGTGTAATTAATTGAGCTATGAGATGAAGTACCTGAACCATCATAATCAATACCGAGGCCACCACCTACATCAAAATAGTTGAGATGGAAGTCGAGTTGATAAAGTTTAGCAAAATAGCGGGCAGCTTCATTGACAGCCTTTTGTAAAGTCAGGATATCTGGGATTTGTGAGCCGACATGAAAATGAAGTAATTGGAAACAGTGTTTCATGTTTGCCTTCTCAAGTATCCTACAAGTTTCAATAAGATCACTGGTGCTAAGTCCAAACTTAGCAGATTCGCCACCCGATAGAGCCCACCGGCCAGTTCCTTTGGTTTGGAGGCGAATGCGTACCCCTATTAAGGGTTCGACTTCAAGGTCCTTAGCAACATCAAGCACTCTTTGGAGTTCTTCCATTTTCTCAATCACCAAAATGAGCTTCTTACCTAATTTACGGCCTAAGAGTGCTAGCCGTATAAACGCTGTGTCTTTATAGCCGTTGCAGATAATGAGGCTCTCGGGGTCTTGATGAACCGCTAAAGCGGCTAGCAGTTCGGGTTTACTGCCTACTTCTAAACCAAAATGATAGGGTTCTCCTGCATCTATGATTTCTTCTACTACTTCACGTAATTGATTGACTTTGATAGGGAAGACGCCTCGATAACTGCCCTGGAAATGGTACTTATCAATCGCTTCCTGAAAAGTTTGGTTTATCTTTTCGACGCGGTGTCTTAGAAGATCTTGAAAGCGGATCAGCATGGGGAAGCTGACGCCATTGGCGTTTGCGGTCTTAGCAACATCGTAGATGGAAAGAGATGGTCCTTCATCCTGTAGGGGGTTGACAATCATGTGTCCTTGTTTGTTGACACTAAAGTATTCAGCACCCCATCGATCAATGTTGTATGTTTCGATGGATTTTTTATTTGTCCAGCGTTCGCTTGATTTAGCCATTTTCCATTATCTATAAAGATAAACAGTTATTGATCCATCAAAAACGATGTAAAAATAGAAGTTATGCATTTGCTTCAAAAAGGTCTAACTGATTGCTTAGTTTTCTTTTGGCAAAAGTGAAATTCAATATGCTGCCTCCCAACCAGGAAAGGATCATTGTCGTCATGATAAGAATGGTGGGGAGCCATATGTTAGCTAGGTTGAAAATAAGAATGGATGTTGCTACTTCAGTGACAAGAAGGGGTATGAAGTAGAGCCCTCCTCTAAAATTACCAAAAGTAAAGGGAAGTGCTATTGATACAAAAGATAGGAGAAAAAGAATGACAGATAAGACAGTTAGGGAAGGACTTTTTATATATGACTTATGGAATAAATTATGTAATCCCATCAGATGAGGTAAGACGGGTGCCGCATTATTTTGGTAAGGGGTGTCGATGGGTTCATAAATGCTTGGAGTCATACGAGCAATAACCAATAGTTTTTTTCTTAGTTTGGGAAAATCTACACCAGCAATTTCCTCAGGGTTGGGGCTTTCGGAAGCTAAGATAATGTCATTAAATTCATGCTTTTTTATGTGAGCTTCCAAAGGGTAGTAACGCAGGATAAGATGCCCCTGAGGGTCAATAGGTATTTCTTCGATGAACTCCCTTTTGTCATTGCGAAGGATAATTGCCTTGCCGGGTATTACTTCTGATTTAAATAGATCTGCATTCAGGTACTCTGCATAAGCTAGGAGCGCCCAGCTGGGCGCAATTTTATGTTTCCATCGGAAGATCAAGGGTAGTCTCCGAATCGTGTTATTGAACGAGGGGGATGTGTTGCTAAATCCTACGGAGACATGATCGGCAAATTTTTCATGAGGCCACAGGGCAGAATGATAGGTGTCGATCGAGTCAATGGTTCCTCTGTAAGGTATAGTGATGAGGTTTGTGAGTTCTTGATCCAATCCCCTTTCAGTAAGTGCCGTTGCCGGGAGAATGACCGAGCGCATGCGTTGTAGGCTCTTGATGAACATTTTATCAAAATCAGGGTTATAGGCATCAAGGCGTTGGAAGGGAACATCGAAAGCTACCACTTGCGGATATACAGATCTCAGGGCTTGGAGAATGAGTGCAAAGTCAAGCTTAGGCCAAGGCCATTTCTGAAATGACAAATCTTCTATGCTCACCAGCACGATAGGTGATTCAGTGGGGTAATTCTGCGGGGCTCTTCTTTGAAGATAATCTAAAAGTGCTTCTTCTAGCAATAGAGTCATGTGAGATTTATAGGCAAAAATACTCGCCGCAGTCACTAAAAGAGAGAATAACAGAACAGCTAATGTCCTGAGCCTAAGAGATTTTTCATAATACTTTTCCGGCATAGATGAGCTAAAGTGCTATCACTAGCATATAAGATTTTGACGCGCCTTCTTACAATAAAAAATAATGAGTGCTTTAAAATCTGTTTGGGAAGATTGATTTTGACAGATGGTTAGAATTCTATAATGTCCGCAGAAGATACTTTGAAATATTTTCAGAGTGGTTCTTTGGAAGTTATCGTTGTTTGCAGAGCCAGGGAAAACCGTGAGACTCGGTTACAGTTGCGCTGCGGTATCGGGATACGACCCTCTACCTTGTTCAAGTAAGGGAATAGTCAGTTGATTTATCAGCGAAGGCGTGAGGGAAGGTTTTAGATTTTCTTTTGAAATGATAATGAAGGCCCGGAGTCCGAATATCTGACTGCAAATACTCGCTTGCCCTAGACTGAGTAATGCTAAGGTAAAAACTTCATCGCTAAAATGAAGAGTGAGAGACGGGATAATGGCTTAGTTGTTTGCTAATCAAAGCTTAGAGTATTTCGATCTCTTGCTATAAAATGGAGATTGAGAATGAGAAAAACGTTAAATGCCACGGCTTTGATGGTATGTCTATACGCAGGTTCATATTCACTGAATGCTGCTATCACCTTTAATGATATTGAGAGTTGGGTTGGTTCAGGTTCAAATGAAGCGGCGCTAGTTATCGATTGGAATGATGGAAAAATCCAAGAGTCCTGGATTTGGGGCTACCGCTGGGATGGACTTGCTTATGGGGCGGATATGCTTGGTGCCATAGCTGACGCTGACCCTAATTTAACTATTTCATTCGGAGGAACAGTCGAGAGTAACTTCTTCCTACTTTCAATAGATTATTTTGATGGTAGTGAAAACCATTCTGGGGTTAGTGATTTTGCTCCAGATTCCTGGGGCTATTACCTGGGAACTGGGAGTGATTTTTCTAGTGTGTTATGGGAAATATCTCCTGTAGGAGCTTCTCCAAGCCAATTCGGTGATGATTCATTCCCTGGACGTGTTTTAACAGATGGTGTTTGGGACGCTTGGAGTTTTGGCCCAACAGATCCTCAAACTTTCGATCATTTAGCCCCGCCTAATACTGAGCCACTAGCTGCGCAAATCGTTCCAGAGCCGTCAACCTATGCTCTCCTAATTTTAGGGGCTTGTGTCCTAGGAGTAATGATTAGGAAAGGCAAAAGAGTCAATGAATAAGGAGTGCCTGTG
Source organism: Verrucomicrobiota bacterium (assembly GCA_039192515.1). Lineage (NCBI taxonomy): Bacteria > Pseudomonadati > Verrucomicrobiota > Verrucomicrobiota bacterium. The sequence goes on from JBCCXA010000004.1 coordinate 91,885, forward strand.
CGTTTCTTGCTTTGCTTTTTGTCTTGTACTTTCATTAACTTAAATCCGTATCTGATAGCTGGCTCTTTTGCGCCAGCTGCAGGTCAGCCTGGATCGACTGCAATTGCCGTCTCAGATAGTTCTTTCGTAGGATGGGCTACAGGCTATCAAGACTTTGTTATGGGTCCTGTCGATATATCAGACCCAGGTGGACCACTAGCAACGTTTGGACAAACGGTCAATATCTTGGGTAAGGCTGACTCAGATGGTGCAGAACATCCAGTCCTAAGTTTAGGAGATGGCGGCAGTGTGGTCTTAACATTTGATTCCTTTATCTACAATGGACCAGGTGCTGATTTCGCAGTTTTTGAAAATAGCTTCTCAGATACTTTTTTGGAGTTAGCTTACGTAGAAGTTAGCTCGAATGGCATAGACTATTTTCGCTTTCCTTCTGTCTCTGAAACTCAGACGGCCACCCAAGTGAATAGCTTTGGAGTATTAGACCCCACAGAGCTGTATAATTTTGCCGGAAAATATCGAGCGGGATTTGGCACACCCTTTGATCTTGAGGAGCTAAAAACGACAAATCCTCTATTAGATGTGGATCGCATCACCCATATTAAAATCATCGATGCAGTTGGTTCTATAGATAATTCTTACGCTACTCTGGATTCTCTTGGTAACAGAGTGAATGACCCTTGGAAAACGCCTTTTGCTTCAGGAGGATTCGATCTAGATGCAGTAGGTGTTATTCATGCGTATACCTGGCAGGTATTACAACTGCCTGATCTACCTGAAGTAGATGGCATTAATGTACTATTTCGCTCACCTAAATTTGATCACTTAATGGATGGGAGATTTCTTTATGGGCATCTTTCAGAATTATTTGCGCAAGATACTTGGGGAGAAGCCGGAATGACTCAATATGCCAATGGTCCATCATACGATCCTGCATTTATTGCCGTGAAAGATGATACAAGTGCACTCATTGGGGCAGGTGGTACCTTTGGCCAGGCCAGTGAAGTGACTGCATTCAATCCATCAGATAATATAAATCCTTCTTATTCTGCATTAGCTGGTTTGCAGAATTTTGATGGGGTTTATTGGAAGTCTTCGCTCTCATCTGCGGAAGGTTGGCTTATTGCTGGTACCAATGGTTCCTCTGGCCAGCACGCACTCAGTTATATATCACTAGATGGGCTTACGGCTAAAGTAGTAATAGATTCTATATCTACCTTTAGTAGCGGAATAGCCACGGACCATGATGGAAATGTCTATGTGTCTACCTTTGAGCTGTCACAAACGAAAGATGCTGTATACCGCTTTTCCACTAGCCAAATGGAATCAGCAATCACAGGTGCGGCACTAGTTCTTAGTGATGGAGTTTTTCAGGTTGATTTTACCAGTGCTGGTTCTCTCGCGGTAGATGGGCAAGGTCGCATATGGGCGGGAGGATTTAAAGCAGATGGATTTGTTGAAGTCTACGAGCCCAAAACTGGAGGTTTAGTTGAAATTGCCCCTGAGCACCCGGTCATAGCTGGCGCGGGCTCTGTGATGTATCAAATACAGATCTTTAGTAGAGCAAATGAAGAGTATATAGCCTTTTTAGCTCGGGATGCATTCGATGTCTCTGAAGAAATCTACTATGTCTATGCCAATGTCGACGCTATATTGCCGTCTACTATCACAACATGGCAACGATGGATTTTTGGTGACGATGTGGATAACCCTTCCTTGGAGGCAACTCTGTGGGGTAATGATGCAAATCCAGATGGTGACGATTGGACAAATCTTGAAGAATATGCATTTTGTTTGGATCCTCAGGAGGTAGATGGAAGTAATCTGATTGGTTACCAATTAACTACTGATAGCTTTAGGATTTCCTTTCCTAGGCGATATCGAACCAATGATTTAAGAATGGACGTAGAGGTATCCAATGACTTGCTACCTGGCAGCTGGGATGTAATTGCAAGAAGTGAGCGAGGTAACCCTATGCAGTCTATAGGAACTCCGGGTGCGGGTAGCATCACGGAAAATCTTTTAGGAGGTCTGGTTGAGACTGAGGTCGAGGATGGAGAATCATTCTTTGACTTAGAACGGAGGTTCATGCGAATAAACGTCCAGCTTTTAGAGTAAAGCATACATGGTAGATCAACTCATAGCTATCTATATGAAGTCCAAAGCTTCTCTATGGCTTCTGGCTTTTATAGGGATAGGCCTTATAGTGTATGGTGTCAGTCAAAAGTTACTAAATTCATCACCTGAAGAAAATAAGAACCTCCTAGGGAATTTTTCTGAAAGAGAGAAGCCAGATGAAAATTTAATAGCAGTCCCCATAGCCGAACAGCCTGAGGACTCTGATTTGAAGGAAGAGGGTGGACCTTACCAAAGAGCTTCTCAGTTTGATGAGATAGCAGGCGAAGGCGAGAGCCGAAGAGTGAAAAAAAATGGTTTCTGGCTACAAGCTCCAGACCCTACTGACGGGGCTGTTTGGAAAAATCAGCGGGGAGAAGAATTGGTCTATGTGGATTTGCCTTTATATATTACAACAGGTCCCTTGAGTCCTGTTGAAGTGGGTCAGGAAGCATACTTTAAATTTGAGGCAATTGGTGGAAGCTTCCCTTATAAATGGTCCTTTGTAAATGGCAGCCTCCCTCAAGGCTTTGCTTTTAGTCCTGCGGCAGCAACTTTATATGGCCTAAGTGAAGAGATCTCCGAGTCAGTCTTTCGCATCAAAGTATCAGATGCTACAGGAAATCAAGACATTGCAGAATACAGACTCTCTATAATACTAGAGAATGAAAAAGAGGAGGATCTCCTGACTATTATGTCTCCGAGTGAACTGCCACAAGCTTTTCTAGAGGAAGAATACGAGTATAGCTTTCAAGCTGATGGAGGAGAAAAACCTTACAGTTGGCAATTGATTGAAGGCGCATTGCCTCCGGAATTTACTTTTTCCAATCAGGCTAGCTTAAGCGGAACACCTCAAGGTGACCCAGATACTTATTCATTTATCGTCCAGGTTATGGATAGCGTGGGCCAGGTAGCTACTAAGCTTCACACTTTAGAAGTTGTTGAACCAGAAGATGAAAGTAAATGGGAAATAAAGATGATACCCGGAAAAAATGCGATGTTAATCTGCTGGAATCAAGTAGAAGAAGGCAAAAGACCAGATCAATTTATTCTTATGAGGTCGGAAGCCGGCTATCCTTCAACTACTGTCACGGGTGAAAATAGATATCTAGGCAGGGACAATTGTTTTCTAGATCTAGATGTTAGTGAGGGTAACAGATACTACTATGCTCTATTCGGGCAAAGCGAAGAATCTTCAGAGAAAGAATTAGCACTGGGATTTGCGGTAACAGGGCTCTCATTACAAGGTGAAAAGATTGATCCTTATGCGGATGACATAGACTCTTTTAGCCCTCTACATCATTCTCCTTACGGTTCTGCTGAAATGACTCTAGGTCCTCCTATGCTTCCGCAATACGGTTTCGGATCGACAGATGTAGTTTCCTTAGGAGCAGCCATTAACGATGGAAGCAGAGATAGATATGGCGGAAGTATTGTCCTAAAATTTCTAGATAATTTTATTTTCAATGGTCCAGGCCCTGATTTTAAAATTTTTGAAAATGTCTTCAATATTTATGGAACGGAAAATAGTCGGTTTATGGAGCCAGCAGTCGTTTGGGTAAGTAAGGATGGTAGGACTTGGAGGCAAATGCCATTTGATTTTTTACCTCATCCAGACGGAGATGAAAGTGAAACAGTTGATACTTCAAATCCTTTCATATATGCGCGAGGGTTTGCGGGCGTTAATCCTACGTTCCAAGGTGATGCTGGTGGGGATGAATTCGACCTCGCACAAGTTGGTCTGTCCTGGGCGCGCTACATAAGAATTCAGTCTACCGGCGACCTATGGATACAAGATAAAGATGGAGATTTTGTGAGGCATACAACTGAAACAGGTTCAGTTAACCCAAATTTCAATAAAAGTGGCTTTGACCTCGATGCAGTCAAAGCGATCCATTATTAGGTGATGATGATTTTACCTTTAGCTATAAGATTTTTTCCGCTGCTTCTCAGTCTTTATTCGACGCTCATTGCTGAGATGCAGGTGACTTTAAGGATTACTAAAAGTTTTTCTCAACAACCCATCTTGCATCTTAGTGACAAAACCCGACCTTTAAATGTGATTGAATTACTGAAGGCTCACACCGATCTAAAGACTGGTTTTGGTGGGGGGTTTGTGAACTCTATCAATGGTATTCAATCTGTTTCAAAGAACGGTGAAACCAAGGACTGGTTTTACTATGTAAATGGTATCTTGGCGCCAGTTGGAGCTAAGCAATATCAACTACATCACGAGGATATGATTTGGTGGGATTTTCATCATTGGAAAGAAGGTATCTCAATAAGTGCATTGGTTGGTGCATATCCTCATCCTTTTCTAGGGGGATACCGTGGCAAGAAAAAAAAGACTGTTGTAGCCCATGCCGAAGGATTCCAAGCACTTGGTCAAATGTGGGCTGAAGATTTAGAAAAGCATCATGTTGATAATGTTCAAACAGCCGAGCTATCTGCAATGAAGGACTTTACTAAATCCTATCTGCTGCTTATCGGTGCTTACAAAGATTTAGTAAAAAACAAGCAAACCCTTAAATTTTTCGAAAATGCGGATAAATTAGGATTTTTTGTTAGATTCAATTCAGAAGAAAAACTGGAGCTTCGTTATTTTGATGGGAAGCCGGCCAAAAAAATCGATGGAGGCGCCACATTGATCGCGGGGAAGGTAGGACAAAACGGAGCGGTCTGGATCGTGACTGGTAACCAAAGCCAGAGTATCAAAGAAATATCAAAACTGTTTCTAGCTGCATCTGATAAGACTCAATTTGGTTGTGGGATAGCTTTGAGTAAGCATGAGATTATAACATTACCTGTTTGGTAAAAATTTTTGATAATGTCTAATCAAGTTCATCCTATTGCGGCATTCATCTATGTCATAGGTATTTTTGCTGCAGCTATGAGCATGAATAATCCTCTTCTTTTGGTGAGTCTGGTTTTATTTTTGTGGGGGGTACATGTTATGTTAATGCCCTTTAAGCAATGGAGAGCATTCGCTTATTTTGGTTTTTGCTCTGCTATTCCTTTTATCTTTCTTAATGCCCTTGTTAATAGTCAGGGCGAAAGGGCGCTCTTAGAATTTTTAGGAAGAGAATTTACTTTAGAAGCCTTGTTATACGGCATAATGGCCGCAGTTAAGGTTTGGGTTACTATCATGGCTTTCAGTTTGCTAGGCGTTATTACCTCTTACAACGATCTCATTATTAAGTTAACAGCTAGTTTCCCCAAACTGGGTACACTCTTGCAAATGAGCCTGGCCTGGTTGCCAAAATTATTAAGCGATGTAAAGCGCATCCGGCTTGTTCTAGAGAGCAGGGGCGTTCCTTTCAAAACAAAATGTATCAGCCAGCGAATGAAAGCATGGGTTTATCTTTGGAAAGTAGCCATTACCTCAGCCTTGGAAAGTGCTTGGGAACGCGGGGAGGCTTTACAGGCACGTGGTTTTAGAATGGGCAGCAAGACACAATATAAGACATGGCCAATGAATGGGATTTCTTTTGTATTTATTTTATGTGGTATCGCAGCACTAGTATTTAGCTTGCTAGCTAGATATTGGAATCCTGTGGATTGGCAATTCTTTCCTGCACTGGTGATTGCTGATTGGAAGCCTTCTATAATGTGTTCCCTGCTGTGGTGTGTTCTCTTCTGTATCCCAATCATCCTCAGGGCTTTCAATGGAAGAAAATATGTTTGAATTCAAAAAATTCTCCTATGATTACCCCGAGTCTAAATCGCCAGCTTTGTCTTGTGTGAACTTAACGATCAAAAAAGGTGAGTGGATTTTGCTATTGGGAAAGTCTGGCAGTGGTAAGTCGACTTTAGGAAAGGCCTTGGGAAATATTCTATTAGACTATTATGGGGGACGGTTTAAAGGAAATATTTTTTGGGAAAATAAACCCTTTAGTCAGTATCGTGATATAGAATTCAGACGTTCCGTAGGCATGGTCTTTCAAAGCCCTGAGAAACAGGTTTTAACACCAGATGTCCTCAGTGAAATAGTATGTGGTATGGAGAATATTGGATTGCCACATGCTGAAATGGAAAAGAGGTTGGATCATTTTTCTAGCAGCTTAGGCATCAAACATCTATTAAATCGGAAATGCGAAAACTTATCTGGTGGAGAGCTCCAACGAGTGATTATTGCTTCTATTTTAGCTATGGGTTGTCAAACCTTGATTCTAGATGAGCCTTTCTCGCAGTTAGATCCAAATGCTTCTCGTCAATTATTAAAAATGCTTTCAGACCTAAAGAAAAAGATGGGGTTGACCATCATTCTCATTGAACAGCAGGTAGATTCATTATTACATCGAGTGGATCGAGTGCTTTTCTTAGAGGAAGGACGAATCATACATAATGAAATTCCGAGGCAATTCGTCAAGGCATCGTTGAAAGACAAGACTTCTGCCAATTTATGTGCTCCATTAGTCAGTCAGCTAATAGTGGCGAATGAGCCTCCCATAACAATTGAAGAAGGTAGAGATATTTTGAAATCATTGTTGATAGGCCCGAGTTTGGAAAAACAGGATTGTGAAGAAAGGGTATGGGTCAATGGTTCCTTGATTCTAGAGAGTGTGAATTTCCAATATTCGATTGATGAAAAACCGATTCTAAAAGATATCCAATTAGAACTTCATCAAAGTGAGCTGGTTTGTTTGTTAGGGGAAAACGGCGCAGGTAAAAGCACCTTACTGGTGGGGTTGTCAGGCCTGCTAGAAAATATTCGAGGCCAGGTATTGTTTCATGGAGAGCCGCTTCAAAGCTTAGACGCTTTATACAAATTTACAAAGATAGGCTACCTTTCTCAGAACCCCCATGATTACTTATTTCATGATACGGTTTATGAAGAACTTAAATTTAGCTTAGAGCAAAGTACCTTACATTCTATGGATGAAACTAATGTGATTAAGCAAATGCTTCATCAATTGCAATTGGATGGCCTGGAAGAGAGAGATCCTAGAACGTTGAGTGGAGGAGAGAAACAGCGTTTAGCTTTGGGCTGTGTACTTATTAAAAAGCCTGAAATTTTACTAATTGATGAACCCACACGAGGTTTGGATCAGGATTTAAAAGAATTGTTAGGAAAATTACTTCGAAGCTACTTGGATCAGGGCTCAAGCATCTTACTTGCCACTCAAGACGTTGATTTTGCCGCAGAATACGCAGATAGGATTGCATTAATAGAATCGGGGAAGATGTCTCACTTGCTGGAGGCTAAGCATTTTTTCAAGCAAGGTTATTATACTTCAACAGTTCGGCGCCTTTTTAGAGGATTTTCAGAGGATGTCTACCATGCCAAAAGTGCGAAAGAGAGATTAAGCCACATAAAAGAATCGGTGCAATGAATGCAGCGATGACTTGGTCACTGGGGGCACTCATTTTCTTGGGTGTAACGGCTTTCTTTTTTGAGCGCTCGAAAATGACTGCCCGACAACTATCACTTATCATGGTTTTAGGGACCTTAGCTGGTATCGGAAGAATTCCCTTTGCTGCCCTTCCCAGCCTCCAACCTACAACTTTTATGGTTATCATGTCTGGCTTTGTCTTCGGACCTTTGAATGGGTTTGTGGTTGCAGTTGTTTCGGTTCTTATATCAAATTCTTTTTTAGGACATGGAACTTGGACACTTTGGCAGATGCTAGCATGGTCGCTTTGCGGTATGAGTTTTGGTTTTCTAGGTGTTAAGTGGCCCAGGCTTTCTTTGAAGATCATGGCACTCATGGGCTTGGCATGGGGATTCTTATTTGGTTGGATAACGAATATTTGGCATTGGTTGGCTTTTGTTTACCCGCTTACCTGGGAAAGCTGGCTAACGACCAACGCTTTATCGCTTTGGTTTGATGTACAACATGGGTTGGTTAATACTGCATTGATATGGTTTCTTGGAAATTGGTGCATCAAACTGCTTCGGAAATATCGACAGAAACTAAATATTCATCCAAAAAGTTAAATTGGCGACTTGCCTCCATTTGGAAGTTTCTGGTAGTGTTTCCAGCTCGTCTAAAGACGCCCGGGTGGTGGAATTGGCAGACACACAGGACTTAAAATCCTGTGAGAGGCGACTCTCGTGCGGGTTCGAGCCCCGCCCCGGGTAATATTTCAAAACTTCCCACCAAAGATCATCCAAAGCTAGCACCTCTAATAGACTTCTTGTTTCTTCTGAACAGGATCACACAATATCTGCCGCGTGGGGTAAAAAAATAGGATTCCGCAAAGAAGGAGGATTTAAAAAGAGTTTAGAGATGCTGTAGAATTTTATAGGGCACCGAAAAGCTTACGATTAAGTCGAATATGAACCATTGTGCATTTGATGATGAAGTAGTTTAAAATGAGTAGGCACAGGGGTTCTGAGTTTGAGAAGAGAAATTCTCAAATGAAAGTTTTTTGAAATATTGAAATAAAGATTAGGCGGCTTGTCGGTAATAATAGTTTAGTAAACCGCCCAGACGGAAGGACTTTTTAATTTCTCCGCAGTTTTGACCGACATGATCTTTTGGAAAGGGGATGACATTATCAATACCTTGGTGATTTCGCTCGGTATTATAAAAGGCTTCATACTCCCGTAATGCTCGAATTAATGAACACTCACCAAGCAGGAGTAAATGATCAAGACATTCGGATTTTATAGAGAGCACGAAACGCTCTGCAAAAGCATTGAGGTTGGGGGAGCGCTTAGGAAGTCGGATGGTATCAAAGCCGATATCTGAAAAGACCTTACCGAAAGCATGAGAGTATTTGGAATCCCGGTCATGAATCAAAAAGCCTATATTATCGAGGAACTCATCCCGGGAAGAAATATTTCTGGCATGCTGAAGCATCCAAGCTTCTTTGGGAAATTCAGTTGCACCAGCAATGAAAATTTTTCGACTCTTAATATGAATAAAGAAGAGGATGTAATAAGTTTTGAGGCCTGAAAGCTCCCAGACCTCTTTGGTAAAAAAATCAGTGGCCCAGACATGTTTGTGTGTTTTAAGAAAGCGATGCCAGCTGGAGCTAAGTTTTCGTTCTGGAGAAGGTGGAATATTGGCATTACTAAGAATATTGCCGATACTTTGATGGGAGATAGAAAAGCCTAGATTGGCAAGGACGCCCGCAATTTTCTCATAGCCCCAACTGGTATTTTCCCTTGCGATAGAGATTACTAATTTACGGATCTTGTTGGGAATACCTGGCCTACCAACGTAATTGTTTTTATCTGATGGAGGGTTTTGTTTTTTAAGAACAAAGCGTCTGAACCATTTTTCTATAGTTTTGGGATGAACAATGGAAACGAAATACTTTCGTAGTGGGCCTAGAGGGTGAGCAAGTTTGGAGAGTAACATGCGATCTGTATTGGTAAGTTTTTGCCTACAATGCCCTGGAATCCATTTACTAAGCTTCTGGTTTTCGAGCAAAAGATAGGTAATAATCTGAATCAACAAGATGTGCGAAGCCTGCTGCAGGTTCAATGGTAAGTGAGGGGACATGGGGTAATTTCCTAGCAAAATCACCCTTGCAACCAAGACTTTACTCTGGAACCCTATTTTTTGACACCACACATAAGAGTTTTACAACTGGAACCCTATTTTTTGACACCACGGTTATCTACAATCTCTCAAACCTCAGAAGACTCGTTTGCAAAAGCTCACGGTGCGTTTTGAAACACCTCCGGGTAAACAGGCTCAGGTAGACTGGGCTTACTGTGGAAAGTTTCCTGATAAGCAGGGCAGCAAGCATTCTGTTTATGCTTTTGTCATGGTCTTGGGTTATTCGCGCATGCTCTTTAGCTGTTTTACTACATCGATGCAAATCAAAGAACTCATGGAGTGCCACAAGAAGGCTTTTGATTTTTTCGGTGGCTGGCCTGAGCAGATTGTCTATGACAATATGAAGCAGGTTCGCATTTCACGTTCGAAGTGGAATGAGGGCTTCCTGGATTTTTGTCATCACTATGGGTTTATCCCCAAGACGCATCAACCTTACCGCTCCAGGACTAAAGGTAAAGTTGAGCGAGCCGTGGATTACTTGAAGGATAACTTTCTGGCAGGCAAGCATTTTGATGATCTTGCAGATCTTAATGCTCAAGGTTTTAGTTGGCTTAACCATACGGCTAATGTTCGCGTTCATGCTACTACGGGTGTTCCTCCTATAGAACTCTTTCCACAGGAGTCGCTGACGGCACTTGATTCGATTAAAGCCTACCACTGGCATGAGCCTGTAAGTCGCAAAGTCAATTGGGAGAGTATGGTGCGCTTTGATGGTAGTCGTTACTCTGTGCCGCCTGAGCATGCAGGTAAAACCGTCTCCATTGAAGCCAGTGCTGGTGTGATTACCATCCGCTCCAAAGAGCTTATTATTGCAGAGCACAAGCAGGCACTTAAGCCGGGTCAGTCCATTGTTGATAAAGACCATCTTGCCGAATTATGGAAACTCACTTCCCAACAAATCAAACCTCCGGAAAACTCTCCTCGTTGGAACGTTTGTTTTGATCAGAACGTTGAACAAGTTGAGCTGAGCACCTTTGAGGAGGTCAACTCATGAGTGTAACCTATCAAACTCTGGCTAAGGATGGCCTTAAAGAACTTGGTCTCCATACCGCTCTTGGTCAACTTGATGCTGCCAGCCAGCAAGCATCTGCTCAAGATTGGTCCTATACACATTTCCTAGGGTATCTTTTAGATGGAGAACTCAGAGAAAGGCGACGCAAAACCGTTGCCATCAACATCCAATTTGCACGCTTCCCCTACATCAAGCGACTCGATGACTTCGACTTTAATGCTCAACCAGGCCTTGACCCTCGAATCATCGAAGAGCTCGCTGCCGGACGTTACTTAAGTGAAGGCCGTAATGTTGTTCTGCTCGGACCTCCAGGTGTTGGAAAGACGCATCTGGCTATCTCGCTGGGTGTTCTTTGTGCGGAAATGGGGCATCGTGTCTACTTCACCAATGCGATGGATCTGGCTCACAAGCTTACCAAAGCAGTTGATGAAAACAGACTCCACCGAGAGATGAAAAACCTCACTCGCCCCAAGCTGCTCATCATCGATGAAGTCGGCTACCTCCAATTCGATGGACCTCAGGCAAGCTTGCTTTTCCAGGTCATCTGTCAGCGTTATCAGAAAAATGGGGCCATTATCCTCACCAGTAACAAAGCTTTCAGTCATTGGGCTGATGTCTTCTGCGAAGATGCTGCTATGGCCAGTGCTGCTCTCGATAGACTACTTCATCGCTCTACGGTTCTTAATATCAAAGGAGAAAGTTTCCGCTTAAAGGAAAAGAAAAAGGCTGGGTCAGATCAACTGATCGCTACCTAAAGAAATTAACATTCAATACAAAGAAAGGAAAAAAACATCACCTCTTCTGACCCAGGGTGGGTCAATTCTTAATGCTCGTTAATGGGTCACTTTTACTTGCGCGTTGACACAGCTTTGAGTGGCCTGGAGTTGCCCGTGCTATCAACAAGCGCACCATCACGGTTCTCTTAGATCCTGCCGATCCCGAAAGCGTTCAAATAGAAGTGGATTCACCGCTCATTGTCGGGCAATCCGGTGGCGCTGCAGTCATCTGGGAAAAAGAACCGCCCGAAGCCAATCCCGAAGCACCGTTTGCTCAGTGGGTATGGAAGCGCAAGGACCTTACGGATCTTCTTCCTGATCCTCAAGCAACCGGTCTGCAAAACCTTACCGATGCCTTCCACATCTCCAACACTGGCTGGATTACCGCTAAAGGCGTGGATCATGAAGACCTGCGGCGGTGAGGGACGTAAAAAAATCTAGAAAATAGCTTTATTTTTGGTTACAAAAATATATAAAAAAGTAAACAAAAATAATGGGAAAACACCTAAATTCTATAGATAATAAAATAATCTCAAGGATATATGGCCTTAAAAGGGGTATTGTATTTACACCAAAAAAATTTAGAGATTTGGGCAGTAAACAAGCGGTGTTTAATGCTCTAAAAAGGTATGTTGAATCTGGGACAATTCGTAGGCTAGCTCCAGGTCTTTATGATTATCCCAGAAAGCACCCTAAACTGGGACTCATAGCTCCTTCAGTAGATAGCATAGCTAATGCGCTAAAAGGATCTGAGGCTATTAGAATTCAGCCGTCAGGTGCTTACGCTGCCAATTTAACTGGATTGTCTGAACAGCTTCCCATGAAAATCATTTTTCTTACAGATGGCCCAAGAAAGCTAGTAAAGGTAGGTAGACAGGAAATACGCCTCATACCAACAACACCTAGGATGATGGCAATGTCAGGCAAAATTAGTGGGCTTGTCACCCAAGCACTTAAACATATGGGAAAACAACAGATAGACGAGAAAATGATCGCAAAGCTTAAAAAGCGACTGAGTCAGAAAGATAAAAAGCAGTTATTAGATGATATTAGCTATCCACCAGCATGGATTGGAGATATCTTTAGAACTCTTGCAAATGAATGATTTTATTCAATTACCAGTAAATGAGCAGCTTCTTTATTATGAACAGGCTAAAGCTGAGTTAGGTATTCCTGCGGCAACGATTGAAAAAGATTTTTGGGTATGCTGGACGCTTAAACAACTCTTTGAACTTCCGAAGTGGAAGGATAAGCTAACTTTTAAAGGTGGTACCTCTTTATCAAAAGTCTGGAATCTTATCGATCGCTTTTCAGAAGATATTGATTTGATAGTAGACCGTGAATACTTGGGTTTTGGTGGAGAAAATGAACCAGAAGAAGCTCAGACTTCATCTCAAAAAAAGAAGCGTATCGAGAGACTTAAAAAAGCGTGTCGGAAAACTGTTTCAGAGGATTTGCTTTCTTGTTTAGAGAAACAAATTAACAAAGAGCTTCCAGATCCGTCTTTAGCTAAGATCATCTTTGACCAAGAAGATCACGACCATAATACAATAGAGTTCTATTATCCAAGAGTGTTTCCTGAGAAGAGTCTGGAAGCATTGCTTCCGTATGTGAAATTAGAAATAGGACCAAGAGGTGATAATTGGCCTGCTGATAAACACGAGATAAAACCATATCTTATTGAAGTGTTGCCCCAGGTTTTCCCTCCAGAAGGTAAAATAAAAGTAAATGTTCTAGATTCGAGTCGAACCTTCTTAGAAAAGGCTATGCTGCTTCATGAAGAAGGACAACGGCCTGAATCCAGGAAAAGAAAAGGTAGGATGGCTCGTCATTACTATGATCTGTATTGCATGATTAAAGCTGGAATAGGCGATAAGGCTATTGCAAATGAATCTTTAGTTACTCGGGTAAGGGAGCATCGCATGTTTTATTACAATGTTAGTTGGGTGGACTATGAAACACTCCGACCTGGAACGATGGAAATGCTTCCAGGACAAGATGCTTTATCTTTTTGGGAGAAGGATTATGAGTCTATGAAAAATAACTTCTTTTTCGGCGAAGTTCCAAGCTTTACAGAAATAGTGAACTCAGTTGAAACTTTTCAAGATAAATGGAATGCGCTTTTTAGCTAGTTCTTATTTGATTTGAGAGATCTCTCGATCAATACTAAGAATCTTAGTCTTGGTATAAACTTCTGAATGTCATTTGGCTTATTTAAAATCCTTATTTACCCATTACCCCCATAGAGCTAAGGTCATAAATAGATTTTTTCTAACACTTAGGAAACAGGCTGGATTACTGCTAAGGGCGTGGATCATGAAGGCTCCGCGCTAAAGTAAGAAGTTTGCTTCGCAAATGTCATTCGAACTGCGTTAATCCCTCTCCAGAGGCTTTGCTAAATGCCGCTCCACAGAAAGATATAATCGCTGTCGCGATCGGCAAGACATCCAAACCGGAGGAGTCCCAATCAAAGAACGGATTGGTACCCCGTCTTGGAATTGAGACCCTTGTACCCTACTCTATGAGGTGTGCTGCTCCGCAGATATAGGAGGGTTGCGCTAATGCGCATGTCATTCGAACTGTGTTCTTTTCCAAACGGTGTAACATTCTGACGCAATGAATGCGTCAAATGGTACCCCGTCTTGGATTCGAACCAAGGACCAAGAGATTAAGAGTCTCCTGCTCTACCGCTGAGCTAACGAGGCTTATCAAAAAGCTTGGAGTAAAGATCCGCTCACTCTTTTCAAATCTATCCATCACTGAGTTTGGTAAGACTTGAATGAAAGCCGATGTATGCCATCTCTACGTCACTGCTTATACCTAAGGGTACATGTTACTTTCGTGCGATACTTACTGGCAAGCTAATTTGGGAGCCTAATGATACCCGGATGAAATCACAGATATATAGGAATTTACATAAGATCTTGGCTGTAAAAAACATAGAGTCTCCTAGAGTGATATTGCTATTTTGAGATCTATGTCGCGATTTTATTGGTAATGCGTACTCAGCGGGCATCATAGTTTCTCCTCCTGTGCGATATAGGGTCTGCTCCGACGATGCGATTGATACATCTTGTTCGCTCTCTACCTTCTACTGTGAAACTATTATGCATCGAATCAACTTTCTAACGAATGATCTCGATGAACGGCCAATGATGTGAAGGCTTTGCTCATTATCTGCTATGCTCTTGTATATTCTAAAAAATATATAATCTTAAAGCTTTCTTGAAAAAATACAGGTTTTCATACAGTCTAACCGTTTAATGAGTACATCTCATCAAATGCCAGAGGTCAAAGAGAGCAAGTCTCCATCTGGTTTGTATGAGCAGCTCACGAAAGAAAAGACGGCCAAGTCAAACGCCATACAGATCCCGGAAATCTCTTTGCCTAAGGGTGGTGGTGCTTTAAAGGGAATCGATGAGCAGTTCCAAGTTAATCCTGCAAATGGGACAAGCAGCTTTAGTATTCCTTTACCGGTTTCTCCAGCAAGGAGTGGTAGTTCTCCGGATCTAGCTTTAAGTTATAATTCCGGTTCAGGTAATAGTCCTTATGGCTTAGGTTGGTCAGTCTCATACCCAGTGATTCAGCGCAAGATGGATCGATTACTGCCTCGTTATTTATCCGGAGAATTGGAGGATGTTTTTACGCTCTCGGGTGCGGAGGATTTAGTTGCCTACCTAGATGAGGATGGTGAAAACTGGAAGGTTAGAGAATCCCAGGTTGGGGATCTAACTATTCTACGATATAGGCCTAGGCAGGAAGGTTCTTTTTCGAGAATAGAGCGCATTACTCAGCTCAACAAAATCCCTTATTGGAAAGTTACTGGTGGAGACAACACTGTCATTTTATTTGGATTGGATGACGATTCTCGAATCCAAAATCCGGAAGACCCCAACCAGGTTTATGCTTGGCTTCCATCGTTTTCTTATGATGATAAGGGAAA
The DNA here is from genome assembly GCA_039192515.1 of Verrucomicrobiota bacterium. Taxonomy (NCBI): domain Bacteria; kingdom Pseudomonadati; phylum Verrucomicrobiota; species Verrucomicrobiota bacterium. Next base: position 107,242 of record JBCCXA010000004.1, read on the forward strand.
CTGGATTCGTTACGTCTATAAGCGAGAAAATTTTGATAATCTTGCAAGTGAACTGCACGAAAGGAATCGCTTGAATGGCTTGGCGGCCATTACTAATCAGTATTTAAAGCGTGTGGTCTATGGCAATCGAAAGCCTTGGTTTGCCAGTGATCCCTACCAACCCACACTACCTCCGAATGATGCGGAGTGTTTTTTTGAACTCGTGATGGATTATGGAGAGCATGATGCAGATGTGCCAACGCCTCAGGAAGTTCAGGTATGGAGTTCACGGCCAGATGCTTTTTCTTTCTATCGCGCTGGCTTTGAAATAAGAACGTATCGACGCTGTCATCGTATCCTGATGTTTCACCATTTTGAAGAGCTTGGTTCAGAGCCCTGCCTTGTCCGCTCATTAGATCTTACCTACAGCCCCTCTTCTATCAATGGCTCAGGTCAAACAGAAGTCAGTTACTTAAGTCAACTGACAAGCAGGGGATATGTGCGCCGGCAGGATGAAACTTATTCGACTAAAGCTCTGCCGCCTATGATTTTTGATTATCAGTCTGTTAATTGGAATACGGAAGTTAGAACAGTAGATGCTGATAGTTGCATGAATGCCCCAGTAGGTTTAGGTGGTGATTACGTATGGACGGATTTATATGGAGAGGGCATTTCAGGAATTCTAAGCGAGCAAGCAGAAGGATTATACTATAAGAGTAATTTTGGTGATATTGATGGCAGCAGTGGTGTTAAGCTAAGTCCAGCTAGTCAAGTTTCACCTAAGCCTTCTTTTAGAGGACTTCATCAAGGCGCTGTAGCACTTCAGGATTTAGAAGCTGATGGGGAAAAGCAGTTGGTAGTGAATCAACCTGGCATCCAAGGTTATTTTGAGATGACCGAAGACAATGACTTCAAGTCCTTTCAAGCATTTCAAACAGTTGCCAACATCGGATTATCTGCTGCTCATGCTCGCATTTTAGATTTAAATGGCGATGGCCGGGCCGATTTGGTAGTGACCGAAGATAATGTCTTTGTCTGGTATGCTTCAGAGGGAAAGAAGGGTTATAAAGCGGCGGAGCGATCCTTAAAAACCTTTGATGAGGAGTTGGGCCCCAGCGTTATTTTTGCAGATTTAAGTGATCAGGAATCTATCGTCTTGGCTGATATGTCTGGCGACGGGCTTACTGATATTGTCCGTGTGCGCAATGGAGAGATCTGTTATTGGCCCAATAAGGGGTATGGAAAATTTGGTGCCAAAGTCAGTATGAGTAATGCCCCAATTTTTGATTGTTCTGATGCCTTTGATCCTGAGAAAGTTCTGTTTACAGATATCAGTGGAACTGGAGCTACCGATATCGTGTATCTTGGTCAACAGAGTTTCAAAGCTTATGTCAATCTTAGTGGTAATGCCTGGAGTGAGAGCCAGGAGATTGATCCTTTTCTTCCCATTCATAGCAACAGTCAAGTCTCAGTAGTCGACCTACTTGGGACGGGCACTTCATGCATTGTCTGGTCATCTAATTTAGCAAGCGATAGTCAAAGGCCTATGCATTACATTGACCTGATGGACAGTCGCAAGCCACATGTCATGACTCGTTATGCTAACAACCTGGGTAAGGAGGTTTATTTAGAATATAGGAGTTCAACACACGATTATCTCAAAGATAAGCGAGAGGGTAAGCCCTGGATAACCAAGTTACCATTCCCGGTCCAGGTCGTCAGCAAGGTTACCGTTGAGGAACACATCACAGCAGTGTCTTTTAGCACCAACTATCGTTATCATCATGGTTACTACGACCATGCAGAGAAGGAGTTTCGAGGTTTTGGGATGGTAGAGCAACTTGATACAGAATTATACCGGACATGGTCTGCCAGCAGCAGCGGAACTAAGTTGGAGCAAACGGAGGAGCTGTATCAAGCTCCTGTGTTAACGAAAACTTGGTTTCATACAGGGGCTTTTTTGGATCGAGAACGGATATTGAACCACTACGAGAAAGAGTATTGGTATGAGGCTTATCAAAGGCTATTCCCTGAATCGTCTGTTGTTGTCAATGAACCGCAACTAGAGGATGCAAGGGTCGTAGCAGCAGAAAATCTTGAAGATCAAGCAATCATTGAATACCTGAGTGCAGATGAGTGGAGGGAGGCGCTGCGGGCCTGCAGAGGTATGATTTTGCGCCAGGAAATATTTGCTTTAGATGGTAAAGAGACAGATCACGATTCTTTAATGCTTCAGGCTAAACCGTACTCCGTGGCTACACACAATTGCGATATTCAGTTGCTCCAGCCTAGAGCAGGCAACAAGCATGCGGTATTCATGACAACGGAAAGGGAAGCTATAGGCATCTCTTATGAGCGCAACGAGGTTGATCCTAGGGTTACTCATCTACTCAACACTCGTATGGATGAATTGGGTCAAATTCTGGAAGCGGTTTCTGTCGTTTATCCGAGAAGAATAGTAGACCCTTATTTGCCACAAGACATCCAAGCCAAGCAGGCCCAAACCTTCATGACTTGTGTGCGGCATCAATATACCAACGATATTACTCAACCTGAGACATATCGCCTGCGTTTGGTGGCGGAGACAGAGACTTTTGAATTAACCGGTATCCTTCCATCGGGTGATCTCTATCAGCTCGGCGATTTTCAAAAGGCCTTGGAAGAATTTAACTCCACGACTAACCCAGTGGGAACAAGTGAAATTGCTTACCGAGACCAAGCGTCTACTGGCAGAGAACGTCGGCTTATCGAGCACACCAGGACTTTGTTTTATAATGAAGATTTAACGCATGCCTTGCCGCTATACCAACTGCCAACTCATGGGTTAGGCTATGAGAGTTACCAGTTAGCTTATACTCCTGATTTACTACTAGATCTCTTCGGAACCAAGGTCATTGACCAAAATACCCTGATGAATGAAGGGCGTTATATTGAGATGGAGGGTAATTGGTGGGTTCGTTCCGGTATCACACAATTGGTTGATACTTCCAATGGTGAGAGTCGATTCGATGCTGAAAGTCGATTTTTTACTCCCTTATCTTATACCGATCCATTCGGTTCTAAAACAACAGTGAATTACTTTAAAGATTACTTCTTGTTGATGGAATCGACCGTAGACGCTTTAGGTAATGAGATTACTGCTGAGAATTTCAATTTCCGTGTGCTCTCCCCTACACGTATGCGAGATGCCAATGATAACCTTTCTGAAGTCATCCTTGATGAACTGGGATTAGTCAAAGCGACTGCTTTGATGGGAAAGGGGCAGGAAGCAGATAACTTGTCGGGATTGAGTGAGGCCACCGAACAAGCCGAACACGATTTGATCAAGCACTATTTTACTCTCAAAGATACAACGCTATTACGAACTACTGCCCGTCAATTATTAAAAAATGCTACGACTCGTTTTGTCTATGATTTTGATCGCTACCAAACCTCATTGAAATTGCGCGAGGAGCAAATTAATCCAGGTCCCTGTGAAGTAGTCAAATACCTTCCATCTGTTGTTGGAGGGATCATAAGAGAAGAGCATCATGTCACTAATCCTAATAGTCCTCTACAGTTAGGATTCGAATATTCAGATGGTATGGGACAGGTTGCCATGGTCAAAACTCAAGCCGAACCTGGCGAAGCCTTAAGCCTTAATATCTATCCGGATTGCAGTTACAGTGTGGAGACGATTGACACAAATAATGATCTTCGCTGGCTTGGTAATGGCAGAACAGTGTTTAACAACAAGGGTAATCCTGTGAAACAGTTTGAGCCTTACTTTTCAGTGAACCCGTTTTTTGAGGATGCTAAGGAATTAGTCGAGCGCGGTGTAACACCTGTTATCTACTATGATGCTCTGGGACGTAATATACGGACAGAGCTTCCGGATGGCACGTTTACCAAAGTCGAATTTGATAGCTGGCAACAACGCATTTATGACTCAAATGATACGGTCCGCGACAGTCAATGGTATTTGGATCGCGGAAGTCCTGATCCGGCTGATCCCTCCTACAATCATCTTTCTACGGACCCACAAGTTGTCGCAGCCTGGAAAGCTGCTCAATATGATGATACTCCGCTCCAACTTCATTTGGACAGCCAGGGTCGTCCGGTCTACAGTGTCGAGCATAATCGAGTTCAAGGACAAGATACGTTTTATGCGACTCGTATTGAGCTCGACATAGAAGGTAATACCCTTGCAGTGATTGATGCCCGGGGTAACTCTGTCATGCAATATGGCTATAATTTTTTGGGGTATCGCGTTTATCAGAATAGCATGGATGCAGGGGAGCGTTGGATGCTGGTCAATGCAGTCGGTAGTCTATTGCGAGCCTGGGACGGTAGGGGGCATATACTTTCTAACACCTTTGATGTACTTCAAAGGCCACTAGAGATGCGGGTCGAAGGAGGGGACCAAGCTCAACCTCTCAATCATGTCTTTCAAAAGTTGGTATATGGTGAGAGCATGCCGAACGCAAAGAATCTGAATATGCGAGGTCAGGTTCAAGCCCTTTATGATACCGCAGGTAAGATCAGCAGCATTAGTTTTGACTTTAAGGGGAATTTGCTTGAAGGGAACCGTCGTTTTGCCTCTGGTTATAGACAAACTGCCGATTGGTCTGGGCTAGATCCTGACAACCTTCTAGAAGCGGAAACATTTATTTCTAAAGTTAGTTATGATGCACTGAATCGGCCTATTTTTATAGAGACATCTGACGGTAGTATTTATATCCATAGCTTCAACGAGGCGAGTATGCTGGATAGCATATCAGTCAACATGGAGACCCCAAACGGTTTGAGCCGTATCGAGGAAAACTGTGTCAAAAAAATTAGTTACGATGAAAAGGGACGTCGCAAATCTATACTATATGGTAATAGCACCAGGTCTGACTATATTTACGACCCAAAGTCCTTCCGCTTAGTACGCTCGCAGAGCAAGGGCATGAATCAAGAACTTCTGCAGGATTTCATCTACCAATATGATGCAGTTGGAAATATTACTGAGATACAGGATAGTGCTGCTCCAACTGTTTTCTTTGGAAATATGGTGAGTCAAGCTCGCTCGCTATATACCTATGATGGCTTAAACCGTCTGGTCGAGGCAAAGGGTAGAGAGCATGTTGCTCAAAATACATTAGGCTCAGAAGATCATTGGCATGATCTTCCATTTCTTAAGCGTTATCAGGCGGGAGATTCGATGGCCATGCGCCCCTACACACAGAGTTATCAATATGATAGTGTAGGTAATCTTCTGCAAATGCAACATGTGGCACAAGGAGGTAACTGGACGCGTGACTATAACTACGAATCAGCTAACAATCGCTTAAAAAGCACTCAAGTTGGCCAACAAATATATCATTACCCTTACCATGCACAGCACGGCAACATGATCGCTATGCCGCATCTTCCCTCCATGCAGTGGAATTTCCTTGATCAGCTGCTTTCTACATCGCGACAGGCCGATAGTAGCATATCAGAAACCACTTGGTATGTATACGATGCTGGGGGAGAGAGGGTGCGTAAGATCACAGAAAACCAGGGAGGGAACTCTCTGAAAGAAGAGCGCCTTTATTTGGGTGGTTTGGAAATTTATCGCAAACATAGTGGTCAGCATGCAGGTTTGGAACGACGTTCCTTACACATTTCTGATACTGCTGGCAGAGTCGCGATGGTGGACACCCGTAATGAAATAGACGATGATACGGGGCAGCGAACGATCCGTTATCAAATGGGTAATCACCTGGGATCTGTCAGTTTAGAAACCAATGAGTCAGCTCAAGTAATTTCTTATGAGGAGTATCATCCCTTTGGTACGACAGCTTATCAAGCGGTGAACGCCTCCATCAAAGTTGCTGCCAAACGCTATCGTTATACAGGGATGGAGAGGGATGAGGAATCTGGGCTTAGTTATCATTCTGCGAGGTATTATATTCCTTGGTTAGGTAGGTGGACGATCTATGACCCAATGGGCTTGGTAGATGGGCTAAATATTTTTGCTTATAGTTCCAATAACCCTATAGCGCTCTCAGATCCTTCAGGACAGCAAAGTCAAGCACCTGAGCAAAAGGGCCTGGTTAATGTTGTTCCAGGAACAACATTTACAGGAAAGGAGTCAGTGGAGCAACTCCACACAGCGGCTAGAGCTAGTGGCTATGACTTTACGGGGGAACCCACCTGGGATGGCAGCGGCTGGCATGTGGGAAAGGTGTTTCGTATCAGTCCTCGTGAAACAATTTTAGCACAAGTCAAACAAATGACAGATCCCTTAAACATGGGAGATAGTGTTCAAGGTGGCTTTGGCGAAAGTTGGCCTATTTTGCCGCAACCGGGGAATGGTGCAGGGGATGATAAGAACAGTGATCGTCAGTTGCCATCTATGCTGCCACCTTTTTCTACTTCCAACAATACTGGTCCTCTGGGCAGTTTAGTTCACGCACGAGTTCTCCCGGAGCTGACGGAAAGACTATTCAAGCACGGTATTATCTCTCACTTTGAAATTCGTATACCTGGGGCAAGCAAAAGTGGTAGTGGTAATCCGGGGCGAGTTGATTTTGATGTTTATCCTCCAACAGAACCTGGGATTCATAGATATGAGCTAAAGCCTCATAATCCCTATGAGTTCGAGAACTATGCTGGTGAAATCGATTGGTATAATGATTTTCCTAATCCGGGTGACCCACTTGGATGGCTCCCTGCACAAAGAGGGACTTATTTAGCCGACCATGTTAAACCAGAGCATCCAGATGTCTTTGATCCCATTAAAACTACTATTGGGGGTCACCAGGTATCTATTCACCTATATCTTCCGGAGCCAGGCTTAATTACTTATACGGTGCATTATAGTGGAGGTCATCCCGTTGGTGTTCCAGTAGAAATTCGTGAGAGGGGCAAAGAACCTCGTTTCATTGACCCTACTTGGTATGACAAATTCTTTTTAATAGATGGAGAGGCCAACATTGAATTTGTTTTAAGAACTACGGTAGAAGTAGAACTCACCTTAGCTACTGGGGGTGCATTTAGGGCTCTAAAGGGTATTGGTTTCCTTGGTAGGATGAGTGGTTTGGGTAGGTTTGTGCCAGCTTTATAAGTTGAATAGTCTATTTAAGAATTAAAAATAAATAATAAATAAAATGAAAAAAATTATTCCACCAATCCGTTATGGTGATCAAGACCAAGTGGTTGGCAATCTACAAGAGGCCTTGATAGCTTTGGGTTTCCCAATTAATCATGATAGAGAGCTATCCGAAAAAAGCTATGGTAGCTATACTTCAAGAGCGGTTAGGTTATTTCAAACACGTTATCAACTCTCAGAACCAGACGCTGGCCAGGTAGATCAAATCACTGCAGATAAAATCAATGAGCTACTAAACGAAAAAGGGCTTTTGGAAGATGAAAAATTATATTCGGTCAGCGGTTATCTTTATAATAGTCGTGGCCGACCGATTCCAGGTGTTACTGTGAACGCCTACGATGTGGATCTTAAAGGTGTGCGTGTTTATAAGAGTCTTAAAACACAAATAGAGCTTGATGAGAGTGATGGCTTTGAGAGGCTTGGCCAAACTCAGACAGATCAAACCGGTTTTTATTCCATCAGTTTTACAGATACAAGCTATCGAGAAGCAGAACGACGTTTGGCAGATGTTATCGTCTATGCGATCGAGGGGCAACGGACAGATAGCGGGGCACAACAGGGCATCATTTTGGGTCATTCAGAAATAGCTCGTCCAGAGAACTACACTGCTGACGGTAAAATCGAAAACCATCATATGATACTCAGTCTAAGTGGTTATCGAGAAAGTTCTGAATATGAGCAATTGCTAAATAGAGCAAATTCTTTCTTAGAGGAATCTGGCCTAGCGTTAAGTGATCTCCGGCAGTCGGATGAACAAATTCTGTTTCTAGCTCAAGAAGTAGACTGGCCTCTGGAGCAAGTTTCTCTTTTAGTTCAGAGCACTGCTTTTGAGAGGTATTTTGAGGGCACACAAAACGATTATTTTTATGGCCTAGGTCGACAAAGCATTCCTTTAAATATCTTTTCTCTGGCTTCTCAAACTAAGGAAACGCTAAAGGAAGCTTTAACAGAATCCATGAAAATCAATATCATCTCTTTTAGAAGCGATGAGGAAATTGAAGTTTTCATCGAAAAAGTTATAGAAAAACTGAGCTTGGAAATGCTTCAGACCAAGCCTGACGAGAACGCATTTGCTCTAGGAGAATATCTAGATATTGCACTGCCTGGAGAATCCGAAACTCAGCAAGCGTTATATCAAGCCTACGTTTCTCACGAGGGGTCTCCAGAAACTTTTTGGAACGAGGTGCTACCTCGACATCCTCTTTTTATAGATCGACGCGAGAGCATTGCGAAATTGCAAATGACTAATGAACTCATGATGCTGACGGGTGATCACTTACCTTTGATTAGAGCCGTACTGACTGAGCGTCATATCTCGGCTTCGGAAGAACTCGTGACTTGGTCTCAGGAAGATTGGCGAGCTCTCATAGACCGCAGTGGTATGCCCCAATCCATACCTGGTGCAACGCTCGAAGAACAAAAGGAAAACTACCGACAAAGTATAACCCAACAATTAGAAGCCACTTATCCGACTGCTAAAGTCGCACATATGGTGCAAACGGAAGCTCTTCATCTAGATGACCCCCAAGTGCGCCCTGCCCTAAATTCTTTTTTCCAAAAAGCTGATGATTTTGATTTACGTCATTCGCGTGTTCATGACTTTGAAAGCCAGATCAATGAGGCTGGTGATGAACAAAGTGAAGTTCTCAGTGAGCAACTTAAGAAAATACAACGAACTTTTCAACTCAGTCCTAGTTCAGAAATCATGCAAAAGTTAATGCAGTCTGGGATCACTTCTGCTCAACAGGTCATAGAGATGCCTAAGGGGACTTTCATTAAAAGCTATCAAACGGAACTAGGGCAGGACGAAGCTCATGCGGTTTACGCACGAGCATCCCATATGGCTTCGCAAAATTTGCTTATCAAAACAACACTCTATGAGGCAACGTCTGTTCACCCACAATCAGTCACTCCCCAAACTAGTCTACCACAAATGCTGCAACTAATTGGCAAATATATACCCAATTACGAAGAGCTTTTTGGTGAAGCCACGTTATGCGAGTGCAAGCACTGTCAATCGGTATATAGTCCTGCAGCCTACCTGGTAGATCTTTTACAGTTTCTAGAACGCACAGGCAAGAATGACCTCAATGAATCTCCTTTAAAATTATTACTTAAGCGTCGCCCTGATTTAGCTCACCTGCCTTTGACCTGTGAAAATACCCATGGCGTCCTTCCTCTTGTGGATCTTGCTAATGAAATTATGGAGTACTACTTGGTTAATGGAACATTGGATGCCGATACTGCGAATGATACAGGTAAAGTTCCGACAGGGGTATTGCAGGCGACTCCTCAATATATTTTACCAAAGGCTTACGAAATTTTAGCGCAGGAAGCTATTTATCCTTTCAAATTGCCCTATCACCAACCTCTCGACACTATTCGAACGTACCTAGAACATTTAGATAGTAGCTACTTTGAAGTCATGGATACGTTTAGGACAAGCCAAGCGACTTCTATGAGTCTTGAACTAGCGACTGAATATCTGCGCCTTAGTACTCGAATTCGTTCCATTATTACCAATCAAGCTCCTAATCTTAATCTTCAGTTGTATTATGGATATGATCCGCAGAACCTCAATTGGAAGAATCAGTTGATTCAAGTTCCGGAACTATTATCTCGTAGCGGCATTGCATATTCAGATTTAGTAGCTTTACTTGAGACCCGATTTCTCAATCCCCATCAATATACCTTAACGTACCTGGAGAATATCCTGAGCGACAGCTCACTGAGCAGTGCCGACTTTTATGACAAGTTAAAAGATGTAGAAAGTGGCAACCTAGAGCCAGAAAATGACCCGACCCTAAAAAGCTTACTGGATCTCAAAAATATTCCTTATGTTGGTTTTAAGGAATGGGTCATGAATCACTTATCAGGATTTGAGAAGGTTTTGACCCTTTACGAACCAGATTCTAAGTGCGATTTAGAATCTACCAAAATTCGCAGTCTGCTTTTTCTCTACGAGCCAACGGACCCCAACGCGGAAGTTCCCGATCTATTCTTCCTTCGTTTACATAGCTTTATAAGGCTTTGGCAGAAGCTAGATTGGTCAATTCAAGAGTTAGACTTAGCCCTTCAGGTGTTGCCAGGTTCTGAGATTGATGATGCTATGATTCAGCAAATAGCAGAGCTAGATTGTCTAAAATCCCGCTTAAAATTACCCCTTGATCAGCTGCTCTGTTTTTGGGGTCCTATCAACACGCATGGTTCTGATGCTTTATATCGAAGTCTTTTTCTCAACCCAGATTTACAAGAGATTGATCCGGTCTTTGAAGCCGATGCAATGGGTAACTTTCTTGATCCGGTCAATTTGATTAAAGATCATGAAGCGGTAGTTAGAGCTGCCTTTCGGGTGAGTGCTGACAATTTTTCCGCGATTATGCAGTTTGAGAATTTAGACCCTGTTGAAGCTTCCTTGAGCTTACAAAATCTCAGTCAAATTTATCGTAATATCCTACTGGCGAAAGCCCTTAAATTAGAGATATCTGAACTTTTGCTGGCCAAACAAATGATTCCGGTTAACCCATTTTCTGAGTGGGATCAAAATCAACAGGCCTTTGCTAGTATTTCACCTGCTAGCACACAAACTTTCGTTCAGGCTCTAGAGCAAATCAAGCAGTCAAATTTTTCGCTTCATGATTTAGCGTATCATTTTGATCTCAAGACTAATGTTGATGGGCAAGCTTTAACACAAGAATCGGTTTTTTCTGCTGTACTTAGCATTCGAAATGGTTTGTTAAAAGTACAGGCGGATCATCCGGATCTAGATATGATTGATCCAGAAACACTCAAGCTAAAGCTTGGGCTACTTTTTGAAGCTAGTGCGGTTTCTCGTATCATCAGTCTATTAGATCACAACAGTATCTTTAGTGCCATAGCCCCAACCAATCTTGCTCTCAATATCAATCCATTAGATATTTCATTAAGCAATAAATTTGATTATGACGCTGCAAATGGAACGGTGACTTTCAGTGGAATCATGATAACTGCTGAGCGTGATGCTTTACTGGCCTTAAATAATGATTTGGGTTATCAAGCTGCTATTACATCGCTATATGTTCAGCCTGAGGAATTTATTACCGAAGATTTACATGGCATTTTCTCAAATGCTCCGTTTGCTATTGAGAAGCTTTTGAATCGTCCAGAGCAACAGCAACCTCTCTCGCAAGAAGAGCGTTACCTCTTTTTCTTTGATGCCTTGCTTCCTTTTCTGAGAGGGCGATTGGAACAGGAGGTAATCATAAGCACGCTAGCTTCTATCCTTTTGCTTGATGAAGCAACTACTCAGCTGTTAATAGAAAAATATATACCAGATCCTATGTTATTATTACAGGGCGGATTGTCTGGAAAATATTATAACAATGCTAATTTTGCTGATCCATCAGCATACGAACAAGTTGATCCTATGGTTAGTTTTCAATGGGAGGAGGGACCAAACTCGCTTCCTATGGATAATTTTAGCATTTCTTGGGAGGGTTGGATTCAAGCTTTTCAAGGTGAAATTCCAACCTTTGTCGTTACTATTAATGGCAATGATGAGGCTGTAAGCCTATGGCTAAATGATGAATTAATTTTGGAACGCTCTTCCAACAACAGCTCACAAGCATTGAAATTAGAAGGGATCGCATCTTTCCCATTGGAACCCACTAGGTTATATCCCATACGCCTTAAGTACGTCGATTTCTCAGGTCCCGCGGAGATACATCTAGCATGGAAGACACCCACTCAAGCCTCTGAGATCATTGATAGTGATTATTTATATTCTCAATCGGTAGTACAACTATTTTCTCAGCAGTTCACAAATCTATCCAAAGCCGCTCACTTGATTCGAACGTGGAAACTATCTCCGGAGGAAGTCGCCCACTTACTTAAATACTCTGATGAATTTGCTCAATTGGATTTTTCTAATATGACGTGGGATGCTTGGCAGAGAGTTCAGCAGTATATCTCATTAAAGTTGCAAAGTAGTGTTTCAGTTGAGGCTTATTTGAGGTTATTCAACTTGGCTTACTCCACTAGTACAGATCTTTTGAAAATCCAATCCTATCTTGAAGAACAATTTAACTGGGATAGCTCAACTCTCAGTGCACTCTTCGCTCACTTTGGTCTTAGTGTTTTGGATTTTAAAAATGAGCAAGCTCTCATCCGATTAAGTAACTGTTTAGAACTAATAAATCGCATGGAAATAGAGTCATCTCGGTTGATTGATTGGTCTGTTCCAGAAGATGATTACAGTAAGCTACACGGCAGAGCTCAAGAGATTAAGTACTGCGTTAAAGCGCATTATGACGAAAGCTCTTGGCTTAAGATAGCCCCTTCACTCAATGACTCTCTTAGAGAGAATCAAAAGCAAGCTCTGATTTGTTATCTCATCATACAGCCAGATTTAAAAGACTGGGGTGTAAGAAACGCTGATAGTCTATTTGATTACTTTTTGATAGATGTGCAAATGACTCCTTGCATGGACACTTCACGTATTAAACAGGCCATCTCCTCTGTCCAACTCTTTACTCAGCGTTGTTTACTCAATTTGGAAAGCGAGCTCAATCAGAGCAGCCAAGAAATTGGGGTAGCTCCGGGCTTCATTGATGTCGATCACTGGGAATGGATGAAGAATTACCGGGTATGGGAAGCTAATAGAAAAGTATTTCTCTATCCTCAAAATTGGCTCGAACCCGAGTGGAGAACAGATAAAAGTCCTTTCTTTAAAGAGCTCGAATCAGAGTTACTACAAAATGATATTACCGAGGAAAATATTGAAAATGCTTTTCGCAACTACCTCTATAGTTTGGATGAGGTAGCTAGGCTAGAGGTTTGTGGTCTTTACGAAGATCCCGCTAACCAGATTGTTCATACTTTTGGTAGAACGTCTACCATCCCCTACAATTTTTTCTACCGCAAGTATTACAAAAAGTACCAGCGATGGAGCGCTTGGGAGAAAGTTTCTGCTGATATTCAAACGACTGGCTTGGGAGAAGAGAGCGGGGTCTACTTAGTTCCGGTAGTTTGGCGCGAGCGCCTTTACTTGTTTTGGCCTGTATTTAATGAAAAAACAGAGCCGGTGGATACAGGCTCTAAAAGCTTTAGCCAGTTAGCTGACACGTCAGTTAAAGACAATCAAGCTAGAAAAAATTACGAAATTCAAATCGCATACAGTGAATACCGTGATCATGACTGGACACCGAAAGTTATTTCAGAAAGTTATAAAGTTAATATCGCCAGTCCATATGCTAGCAAAATACCCTCAAAAAAATGGCCCGTCATTGATATAAGTAAGGTTTTTATTCAATCCAAGATTGATGAAGAGAGTCAGGCTCTTTCCCTTCATTTTACTTTCAGCATTGGGTATTTAAATACAAGATATGAGAAAACGATCAAAGCAACACTCAATAACAAGCATGATCAATTTGATTTTAGCAATGGTATGTCTGCGGCGGAAGCAACCGAACTCTATTTATTTAATCGAGTGTTTAAGAACTCTGCAAAACTCATTCTTAATAATAATAACATCTTAAATAAATCTAAAAGATTCAATTTATCTATATCTAATGGTTTCACAAATTCCTTTAGCCCAGGAGCCACTTATTATCAGGATTTTTATCAGACAAATTCTGCACTACCCTTTTATCCGAAATCGAGCTTTTATCAGGAAGGACGCAATGTCTACTTTGCGGAAAGCCTTAACAATTATGCCGGCATTCTTTTTGAAGTGGCTAAGAATTTTAAATCCAGAAGAGCTTTACAGCCCTCTTCTAGTATTAAATTTGAGAATGACCTGATCAAGCAGCCTATTGATCTGGGTATCAATGGATACTCTTTGAGTAAACCGGCTAACAAATTTATTTTAGAAAAGGCCTTTGTTACGCCTCCATTGACTTTTAAATTTAGCAATGCGCTGAAATTTTCTGTTTTTTATCACCCATTTGTTGGGGATCTCATTGAGCGCTTAAACCAATATGGTATTTCTAAGTTATTAGCAGGAGACACAGAGCTACCAGATGACCAGGGAACGATTTTTAAAAACCGCTACTCTCCAGATTTATCAAGAGTGGGCGGTGGCTATCCCAGAGAAAATATAGACTTTAGTCGTCAGGGTGCTTATAGCCTTTACAACTGGGAACTGTTTTATCATGCCGTCATGCTAGTCGCGACCACTCAGAGTAAAAATTATAAATTTGCTGAAGCAGATAAGTGGTTCAAATATATTTTTGATTATACTACGAATGAAACCCCATTTTTTCTCAATCCTTATGGTCGGTATTGGAAACTTCCCATTTTTCGAAATGCTCCCGAGTTCGATCTCGAAGATTTCTTTAAATCGCTAAGCCCAAATCAAAGCAGTACTCAAATTACTGAGTGGCGCGACAATCCTTTTCAACCATTTCTTATTGCAAATCATCGGGTGAGGGCCTACATGGAAAATGCGTTCTGCAAAACGTGTGAAAATCTGATTGCTTGGGGAGATCACCTGTTTCGCAGAGATACAATGGAAAGTATCAATGAAGCGACACAGCTATATATATTAGCGGCTCATTTACTGGGTCCTAAGCCAAAGATTATTCCTCGCCGTGGTTCCATTAAAGCAGAGACTTATGATAGCTTAAAACCCAAGCTAGATGCCTTCTCGAATGCACAAGTGGAGCTAGAGAATTTATTTCCTTACAGCAGTTCTGTGAGTAGCAGTAATAATACCGCCACGGAAACTTTGTTAGGTAGCAGCTCTGCGCTTTATTTTTGTATTCCCCCCAATGAAAAAGTTTTCAGTTATTGGGATACTGTTGCGGACCGTTTATTTAAAATACGGCATTGTATGAACATCGAAGGGGTTGAGCGGCAATTAGCGCTTTTTGAGCCTCCTATTGACCCAGCTCTGTTGGTGCAAGCGACTGCACAGGGGTTGAGTATCGGTAGTGTATTAGGAGATCTTCATAGCCCTATGCCGCATTATCGCTTTACCTTCATCGTCCGTAGAGCATTTGAGATCTGTCAGGAGGTTAAATCTCTTGGAAGCACGATGTTATCGGCATTAGAGAAAAGGGATGCTGAAGAATTAGCTCGTATGCGGGCTGAACATGAGCTTGCTATGAATGATCTTGTCCTTTTAGTCAAAGAAGAGCAGATTCAAGAGGCTTTTAAAAATGCTGAAAGCCTTCGGAAAGCCTGGGATACCACAGTAAGCGAATTCAAACATTTTCAAGAGCTCTTGGGATTAGAAACGCTTCAGGATCCACAACTCGAGGAGACCACTATTAAATTAAAAAATGGTGATGAAATCGCCATCACCAATAGTGATATCTCCATAACACCTATTGCAGTGGATGTAGATGTCAGTTTAGTCGATAGCAGCAAAAGCGGTGTAAAAATCATTCCAAGTGAAAAAGAGGAGTTAGATAAGATGCTTGATTCTAAAGAAGATAGGAAAAAGGCATCTTGGCTAGATAAGACGGCAAATGCTAGTTATTATGTGCCGGAGTTTGAAACTAATATTAAGCCTTTTGGAACAGGGAGTAGTCTGGTCATAGGCGGCCAGCATGTTGGCTCTGCTTTTTCAGCGATTGCTCAGCATTACCACATGTTGGCTGATATCGATACCTATGAAGCGAGTAAGTCAAAAATTTTAGCTGGATATGTTAGACGCGAGCAAAATTGGACGTATCAGGCTAATCAAGCTGGCCTGCGACTCAAGGAGTTGGCTAGTCAGATTGCTAGCGCAGACATTCGCTTGCACCTGACTCAACAAGAGCTTGTGAACCACAAAAAACGCATCCAACAAAACCAAGAAGCATTTGATTTTGTAAAAGATAAATTTACCAATCAGGAGTTATATCTCTGGATGAAAGATCAGTTGTTTAATGTATATAAGCAAACCTATCAACTCGCTTATGAGACGGCCAAGCGGGCTGAGCGCACCTATCGCTTTGATTTAGGTGAAGAAAGCAGTAATTTTATACAATACGGTCATTGGGAGAGCAGCAAAGAAGGATTGCTTGCGGGTGAGCGTCTGCTGCTTGCTCTAAATCGCATGCAGAATAGCTATCTAGATAAAAATAAGCGTGATCTTGAAGTCACAAAACATATTTCCTTGCGTCAGCTTGACCCCATGGCTCTGATGGAGCTTAAAGCTACGGGTAGTTGCAAGTTGCAAATTCCTGAATATCTATTTGATTTGGACTTTCCAGGACATTATTTCAGGAGAATTAAAACAGTTAGCTTGTCTATCCCATGTGTTGTAGGTCCTTATACAAGTGTCTCTGCGCAACTTACTTTAACAGGCAATCGGATTCGTAAAAACGGTAATGCTACTCAGAATTACAGCTACCAGGGAGTGAATGATCCAAACTTTATTCATGATTGGGTTGGTTTGCAGTCTATAGCAACTAGCTCAGCGCAGCAAGACAACGGTCTTTTTGAATTTAACTTTCAGGATGAACGATACTTACCGTTCGAAGGTGCAGGAGCCATTAGTGAATGGCAGTTATCCTTGCCTGCTGAGCTTCGGCAGTTTGATTATGCTAGCATATCGGACGTGATCATGCATATGAGTTATACCTCGCGCCAGGGTGGGCAAGCCCTGGGTCAATCTGCCACGCAGCATATAAAAGATGCGGTCATTGGGGCTAATACAAATAGGCAGACTCAACTTTTCTCTCTTAAGCAGAATTTTTCAACGGAATGGCATCGAGCTGTTGCTGGAAAAACAAACTTTAAGGCCAATATTCGTAAAACGCATTTTCCTTACTTGGCACAAGCCTTTAGGGTAGAAGTTGAACAAATTGATGTGTGGGGCTCAGATGGCGAGACTCTTACACCTTATAACGGTTTCGTCATCAAACCTGCCAATCTACAAAATGATTTTAATGACCCATTAAATGAAAGTAATCCTTCAAGTAATCAAGAAGTGCTTACAGCAGAATTAGAATTAGATCTATCAAATCTTGCTACGGAGCAGGAAATATTCATTTTAATGAACTATGCTTTGGTGTAGATCCAAAGGAGTTGTCTGAAATACCTCGCTGTCTTTTCAAAAGGTGTTTTTCAATGCCAAGACATTCATGAGCAGAACCTAGTGGTCTCATCGTTTTTTATTTGTCTTAGTGCTGGGATATGAGAGGCTTTTGACCTGGTATACAAGGTGAAAGAAATCGTTTTTAATTCAAAGGTAGTAACATCATTACAGCATCTCAGGCTAACAAGACCTGATAAAGTTTACGACGCTTACTTCGCAGTAACTAAGGCGACCTTACAGGACTTGGAGCCTTTGAGTGACTTGTATCTAGAGGAATCAGAACGAGCTTATGCGCAATCCTTAAAATTTGACCGGAGGCGAGCAAGCTACTCATTAGGCCGTTATTGCGGGAAGATAGCATTAGGCGCTTATTTGGATGAGAGTGATTTACAGAAAATATCAATTAAAGCAGGTGTTTTTGGGCAGCCAGTTGTTGATTATCTCAGACCTCACGATGCACAGGTAAGTATTGCCCATACGGAATCTTTGGGGGCCGCACTAGCTTTTTCTGAAGAACATCCAATGGGTCTAGATGTTGAGGTAATTGATTCATCTAGGGATGAAACGATTGCTAAGACTTTTACCGAGCATGAAAGCGTACTGCACAGTAAGCTGGGAATAGATCAGTCTAGTGCGTATGTACTCATTTGGACCATCAAAGAGGCTGTAGCAAAGGTATTGCGCACAGGTATTACGACTCCGTTGAAGATTTTTGAGGTGAAGGAGTTAGCTCGAGAGGGCAAATTTTGGATCAGTTCATTAAAAAATTTTCCTCAATATAAGATTTATTCGTATATTGAGGAGGGTAGGGCCTGTTCTATCGCCTCACCTTATAAGAGCATCATTGACTGGAGAGCGGTCTAAAGGCTATCGCTAAAAGTACTTTATGGCTCAAAGAAAAGCTTTGAAGTTTTTCTTTGTTTCTTTCGCAAGTAAACTTTTAGAGGTGGCCATAATTTGTTTTTTTGCTTGGATAGAATATACATGAAATATCGCGCATTCTTGCTTTTTGGTGCACCAGGTTCAGGGAAAGGCACTCAGGGTAAAATATTAGGAACCATTCCGGGTTTCTTCCATATGGCGTGCGGTGATGTATTTCGCTCTATGAATTTGTCTTCTGAAGTAGGCAGGGCCTTTCTGGAGTATTCAAGCAAGGGACAGTTAGTGCCAGACGATGTAACAATTCTATTGTGGTCAGAGTACTTGGAAAAAATGATTGCCTTGGGGCGTTTTAAGCCAGAGATAGATCATTTGGTGTTGGATGGGATACCGAGGAATGTTCATCAGTCGGAGATGCTTGAGGATAGTTTGGAAGTGAAAAAGGTGTTTCATCTCTCTTGCCCTGACAGAGCCAAATTAGTCGAGCGGTTACAACGTAGAGCTCTAAAGGAAAACCGTATCGATGATGCGAATAAGGAATTAATTGAAGAGAGACTAAAAATTTATGAAGATGAGACTAAGCCTGTCTTAGAATTTTATGGCAATGATTTAATTGTTGATATTGATGCTTCCTATTTTCCATATGAGGTATTGAGGGATATTTTGCAGTTTGTTGAAACAAATTGATGAAGGTTCTTTTTGTAGGCACGGGTGAGATAGGTGTGCCAAGTTTAGCTGCATTATTAGAAGAAAAACGGATTGAGGTTGTAGGGGTAGTCACTCAACCCAATAGGCCAGTAGGTAGAAAGCAGCAGCTTGCAGCTCCGCCGGTCAAAACGTTTGTAGAAAAGCATGGGATACTTCTCTATCAGCCTGAGCGTATCAATCATCCAGATGTTTTGGAGGGGCTAGCAGCATTAAAGCCTGATTTAGCAGTTGTTTGTGCATATGGTCAGATACTAAAGCCCGGTATTCTAGAGTTGCCTCGTTTGGGCTGTTTAAATATTCATGCCTCCTTGTTGCCAAAGTACCGTGGAGCTGCATGTATCCAAGCGGCCATACGTGATGGAGAGCAAAAAACGGGAGTCACCATTATGTGGATGGATGAGGGCTTGGACACGGGAGATATTTTAATGAAAAGAGAAGTAGAGATTAGGCAAGGTGAGACCGCAGGTATGCTCCATGATAGAATCGCAGAACTCGCACCTGACGTTTTGTTGGAAGCATTACAAATGGTTGAGCAAGGAACGGCTCCTCGAGTCAAGCAAGATGAAACAATGGCTAGTTATGTGGGACGACTAAAAAAGGAGGATGGTGTTGTGGACTGGAGCCAATCTGCTGTGGCAATTGATTGCCACATTCGTGCGATGACACCCTGGCCTTCTGCCTATACTTGGATTACTCTGGGTGAACCTAGTTCTCGAAAAATACTTAAGCTGCATAAGGTCAAACCCGCAGAGCGCTCTGGAGACCAAGGAAAGGTGATAGAGGTGGCTAAAGACTTTGTGTCTATTGGGACGGGTGAAGGGTCCCTAGAGGTTTATGAAATGCAGTTAGAAGGTAAAAGGCGTCTTCCCTGTCAGGAGTTTTTAAAGGGCCATCATCTAAGAGAAGGTCAATATTTAGGGTAGTGTTTAGGACTTTTTATAATTCCGTAGATTCTATTGCTTGTTCTAGAACAGATTGAAGTATTTCAGGACTCAGATCTGTCTTAGAGAGATGAAAAGTGCTTGCTTCAATAGGTATTCCCCTGAGCATAATATTTTGATGCAAGGAGCTCATCACAATAATAGGGACCGAGTGAGATCTCTTTTCAAGAAATTTGGGAACGGTTTGGTCGACCGAACTATCGGGTAGGTTCATATCCAGGAAAACGAGATCAAATTGCTTTTCCTTAAACGCTTTGAGGCCTTCAGCAAGGTTTAAGGTTTTGGTTATTTGAGCATGAAAGTCAGGAATTTTGTTGAGGTTATACTCAAGTATTTCCTGGTGGTCTGGGTTGTCATCAATGATTAAGACTTGGAGGTTTGATAGGCTGCTCATTTATTATTCTCCTTTTCTTGCAATTCAAGGTATTCAGACTGGCTTAGAGATTGATGCCAAAGGGACCAGTATCTTATAAGGTCCGTCAGCATGGTAGAAAGATCCTCGAAATCCATGGGCTTGGTAAGAAAGCTATTAGCGCTCAGCTTGAATGCTTTGATACGGTCTTGTTTAGCATCGGATGTAGTAAGAATAATCACGGGTATATGGAATAGGCTCTCAGACGATTTGATTTTTTCAAGAACTTCTAAGCCGCTAAGTTTGGGCATATTGAGATCCAGAATAACCAGCTTAGGGAGTGGATTATTCCTATTCTTGAGATATTGTAAGATTTCCGCACCATCATGAACGAAGTGCGGATTTGTTTTAGTCTCAATTGATTTTAATTTGTAGAGAAGAAGTTCTGCGTGGTCTTCATCATCTTCTGCTATAAGAATATGAAAAGGTTCATGAGATTGTTTCATGCTTTAATTTCGTTGAATTTTCACGTCGGTTTGTTGATTTGGAAAGGCTAACCAGAAAGTAGAACCGATCCCTTCTTTAGATTCTACCCATACTCTTCCTTTATGAGTTTCCATGACTTTTGAGACAATTGCTAAACCGATGCCGGTTCCCTCAGTTTTCGATTCCAGCCTTTTAAAAAGTCCAAATACCTTTTTATGATATTCTTCGGGTATTCCAGGGCCATTGTCTGCAATGGAAAATACGGTTTCATAGCTATCTTGTGAGGCTCTTATTTTAATTTGTGGGGAATTTGTGTTGCTGCAGTACTTAATGGCGTTATTGAGGATGTTGTCAAAAGCTTGGGTTGTTGAAGACCGGTTGGCTTGGAGGTGTGGTAAGTTGCTGGAGATGTCAACATGAAAGCCCAATTCAGTAAATTTATCAGATAGATGATTGTATATATCACCGATTAGTTCATTCATGTCTAAATCTTCGTATTCTTGGTTCATGCGTCCAACCTGACTCAAGTCCAAAATATCTGAGATTAATTGGTTCATGCGGTGGTTGTTACTCTCGAGCCGGTCAATTTTTTTCAGGGCTAAATCAAAATTACCTTGCTTTGCAAGATCGCGTATCATACCGATGAATCCCATGCACGAAACAATGGGTGTTTTTAGATCATGGGAAACGGTATAGACGAACATTTTCATTTCTTCGTTGGCTTGTTCAAGTGCAGTGGTCTTGTCGTCTAAGTCAGAGGAAAGCTTTTGGAATTGTTTCAGTAGTTTTTCTGTTTCTTGATTTTTTTCTTTGAAGATATCGGCTGCTTTTGCCATTTGACCAATTTCATCATCTCTATCTAAACCGGTGATATTTGCCTCCTTATCTCCATTGATGAGTCGTGTGAAGGTCTCAGTAATTTGTTTTAATGGGGAGATAATACTTTTCGCCACGAGAAATGAGAAAATAATACTGAGTGTTATGGTTGTGACGAAAAGGGCTAGGTTTGCGAAAATACTGAAAGATATTATGGCGGAATTATCCCCGCGAATTTTACTTAACTTTTCAACAGCTTGTTCCTGTAGTTGTTTAGAGTTATAGGTGAATTCTGAGGCTTCGCCGGCCATCACGACATTTACTAAATAGAGGTACGCTCGTGTAGCTTGGACTGCCCGAATCAAAGAAGCTTCATATTCATTTAAGGACTTAATGGCTTCATCAATCATTTTTTGATTATCGAGAGAGGCTGGGATACTGCTGAGTTCTTCTTTAGCTAATTTGATTTCAGACTTTGCAGCTCTAAATGAGCTAGAGTCAGCGTTATTAAAAAACTGTTTAGTATAGCTCTTGGCCAAAAGAAAGTGGTTGAGAGCATTGACAAGGCTAGAACTAGAACTTTTGTTATTTGAGGAAATTAAATTTTTATTAAGAGTATTGAAAATGACCGTTGTCCTGGAGCTTAAATTCGGAAGCGTTTCATTTATTAAAGTGGTTTGAAGCGTTCGTTCTAAGGTTATTTCATTAAAATTTGAAATATAAGAGTCAAGATGCTTAAGCATTCTCTCTAGATAATTCAAGGTCTCAGGATCTAGGGATTGAGTTTTTAGGTCTTCGAGTTGAGTTTGGATCTGCATTTTATATTCGAGAGCTCTTTCCTTTTTGACACTTTGACCCGTGTATATGTAAAGCAAGACTAGTTGCTGAACCTCAAGAACTTGACGATTAATTTCAATGATTGCTGCGGAATTTTCTGAAATATTTTGAACTCTGTGAACACTTTGGTCTAGGTAGCTAAGTTTGAAGGAGGTAATGATTCCAAGAATCACAAAGCAGCTGATGACTACGCCAAAACCAAGGATGAGTTGGTTACGGATACCGAGATTTTTTAAACCCAGATGATTTAATACAGACTCAAAGATCTGAGCAAGATCTCGCCCCCAAAAACCATCAGGTCTCCTGGGAGGATCACCTTGGGATACATCTTGGCCGGCTCTTTTCTCCTTGTAACTCAAGTTTTTAGACATCTGTTTTTAACTTCTATTGATCCTTCGGGTTAGAAATCTATATGGTCCTCATATCTAATAAGCCAGTTAACTGAGCAAGAATTCTCCCCAGCGCGTTAGGCTATATTCATAATTATCCATGACTGTATTCCATACCGCGATGTTGCTCATACGTCGTTCGTATGACCCTCCTGTTCGAGTTTGACCGGGTTTAACAGAAATTTTGCCATCGGTTCCTTGCAATGGTTTTGCGGCTGATTTGCCTAGGTACCAATAATTCCACTCATCATTATCTAGGAGTGGACGTGAACGCTCGGGGTTGGAAATATAATATCCTTGTCTGGCAACAAAGGCGCCAGGCCATCCAGAGAGCCACCAATTCATATAGTCATAAGCAGCGTCTTTCTGATAACCGCTCGTTTTTTGGGAAAGGCACATGACGCCATGCCACGCGCGGTAACCCTCTTTGGGGGCAGCATAGATGCAGGGAATTCCTTTTCCGTTAAGGCTAGATACAGCCGGAGAAAACATGCTTTGTATAATAACCTCTCCGCTCGTCATAAGTTTTACAGAGTCGGGTACAGAGCTCCAAATCCCACGGAAATGACCTTGACGCTTTAGATCATTTAGAATGATAAAAAGTTGGTTGATCTCATCCTTGGTCATATTTCCTATGTTAGCAAAGTTCATCAATCCGGAAGATTGCGCGGCGAGTGCAGCATCAAATAGGCCTATTGTTGGGGCATTAACCAAAGCGACTTTTCCTTTATATCGAGGGTCAAAAAGCCAAGACCAGCTTTCTGTCTGATAGGGGATTCCTTCAGGAATGATCTGAGTATTATAGCCAAATGAATCAGCGTTATGAACATAAGGCAGGAAACTGATAAAGTCCGTTTGCTTGGATCCTAGACTTTGATCGTCTTGAACATAGAGCAATTTATAGGGTGCATCTCCCTTGCCTAGCTTTGCTTCAGGGGTAATACGGCCAGTTTTCGTGAGATCATTGATTTCACCCCAATATCTAAGGCGTTGGCGATCAATCGGTTGAATAGCATTTGCCTGCCAAAGAACATTAATGCTGTTAGACCATTGCTCATAGAGGTCAAATGATTCTGGGTGGGTAGAAGCTTTATGCAATACCTTGGCACTACCCCCTGCTTCAAATTCTATTTTGAAGCCGAGGTCTTTTTCAGCCTGCACGCGCAGTTGCTCTTGTAGTGTTACATGTGTTCCTAAAACTCGAAGTGTAATCGATGGTTTACTCCATACATAGGGAGCCTGACTTAAATACGCTGTAGAAACTGCTGCTTTACCGAACTTCTTGATAAAAGATCTACGTGTTGAGGCAGTTTTGGGCATAAATTTCGATTTTATCCATATAACTGATTCTGCATGAATATAGTAGAATCAGATAATGATATTAATCGACCCGGGCAGCATAAACTTTATACGCAGATGTGATCTGGTGGAAGTAGAAGAAGATCCATAAGAGCTTGAGTGATAAGGAGATGAGAGTCGAGAAGATGTATTCAAAGGTGATGCTGCAAGAAGACTCTATGTTTCTTGAAGCCAAAATTGTACACGAATCATTATGGGGTCATGATATCATCCGAGTTAAACAGGGGCAGGAAGAAATGGATTCCTTTCATCAGAAAATGACTCAAATAGATCCTCAAAACCTTGATCTAGGGGCTCAAATTACCGAAGGAAAAGCCTTATTTATTTAGCTAGACAATAAAGGTGATTTTCTGCCCGATAATAAATTCGATTGCCGACAATTGAAGGAGTGGCCCGAGTAAGTCCTGGAATTTTATTGGAATGGAGCTCTACGTACTCTTTTGAATCGGTCTTGGCAACCCTCGTTGTGCCATCCTCAGTTATAATGAAGAGCCGGTCATTGGCCACAAATAGTGAGGAAGAGATAGATTTTTTTGTGCTTGTTGACCAAATCTCTTGGCCACTCTGCCCATCGAGGCAAAAGACCCGTCCATTATTGGTTGCTGCAAAAAGCCGACCGTTGTAAGCGACGATAGATGGAATATAAGTAGCAACTTTAGAGGACCAGAGTAGCTTTTTGGTCTTAATATCGAAAGCATAAGTTCCTTTCTCAGGAAACCCACCGGAGGTATAGATAATATCTCCGTCCATGACTACTGAACCTACAGTGACCGCTGAACCTCCTGGAATGGACCAATTCTGCTTCCCTGTCATCGGATCGTATGAGATCAGCTTGTTGTGGCCAGAGAAAATCAATTGGGGTTGTTTATCTATCTCAAAGACTCTTGGGGTATGCCAGCTATTGCGTTTTTTCAGAGGGCGGCTGATGGTCCATTTTTTGGTTCCGCTTAGATCATAGCCATAGACAGCTATAGTGGGTTCATTTTCTACTGGAAGAACCAGCATATCATTATAATAGAGAGGTGATGCACCACTGCCAAATTGAGACTTGAAATCGGACAGCTTAATATTCCAGATCTCCTTGCCATCGAAATCATGAGCAGATGCGTAGATCGCATCATTAATCCCAAATAGGCTGATGATCTTTTTGCCATCTGTAACCGGCGTAGATGAGGCGTCAGCATTCATTTTGTGATTTGATGAGAAGAATCTGCCTCTATGAACCTGCTTTTTCCAAAGCATTTCGCCGCTAGCAGAATCAAAGCATAAAAGGGATTGGGTTCCAGTTTTAGGTTCGGAAGTCGTCAGGATTACTTTATTATTAGAAATGATGGGGGAAGAGTAGCCGACTCCAGGGACAGGAGTTTTCCAGAGGACATTCTCCGAATCAGACCAAGTCATAGGCATACTTTGGCTATCGGAGTTAGCAATCACGCCATTGCCTGAAGCACTGCCCCGCCATTGATTCCATTGTGCTAGCAGCGAGTTTGTGAGCATGTAACTGGAGCAAACTATGAATAGGAGTATACGTAACATAATTCAAAGATACGTAAATTCGCATAAAGCACAATCCTTCAATAAGGACTTGTTTAGTGTTCTGTGGTCTGCTGATTTAGCTCTCTAACAGAACTCAAGGAATGGCTTAAGCCCCTACCCATCTCGTTGAACCCCTATGGTATAATCAACCTGATAGTAGTGGCCGATTCTTTCACTTCGACTATCTAGTGAGCTGACAGGTGATGGATACAGGGCATGCATACTTTTGGTAGAACATGCTCAAACTCCAGGGATTGGCTAGATCCTTATGTAATGTGAGCAGACCCAACTACATAGGAATGTGAAAATGTGGGTATATTTGAGGTCATTTCCCTGATGAATTAGCTGACTGTTGCAAATAATGCAGAGAGATTAAATAGGAACAGTCTAAAGTTTAAAATCGAGCATATAGGAATTATTACGTGTATGTAGACTTTAGTGAATGAACACGGGAGAGAAAGTTAAAAACTTTGCAAATTTCCGATAGCTAATTGATTTCACTAACTTGGCCGTCAATTGATGACTCAATTGTTGGGCAAAGTGAACTAAATCTTTTTTGGTCTTATGTAATTTTAGCAATCCGTTTTCATTTTTTGTCTCTTCATTTTTTTGATCTTTATTGTCATACACATCAGTTGCTCGCCCAGCAGGGCTTACGACTTATAAGCTCTTCTCTAAACAAAGCATCTTATGATGTAACGCATTGTTTCTTAAGATGTTATAGGAAGAGAGTTCTTTAGAATTATCCAGAATGTAAGCGAAAAAGTATATACCTAGGCAAAAGAAAACGCTCATGAAAAGCGATTTAGTGCATATGCCATCAATTATTCTCATCAAAAAAATAAATAAAATTAATCTGTGGCACGCATAGTGCTTTTGAACGCTCGACATGAAGTTGAGCTTTTGGAGAAATGCGTGATCTAGTCGAGATTTCGGAAGAATGAAAGCTTAAAAGAAAGGATGATAATGAATAGAAATACCTTAAAGAAATACAAAATAACTACAAAGCGTATGACCTTTGTGGTGTGTGCGGCTCTAGGTTTAGGGCTGGCAAATCTTCAGGCAGCAAACCCGATGCTTGATAAGTACCCGACAGATAAGGTCAATACAACAGGACTGGCGGTGACCGATGACACGGTTACGGTAGGCCAACTGCATTCGATTACAGGAACAATGGCTATCAGTGAAACGGGATCCGTAGAAGCTGAGCGTTTGGCCATCGAACAAATCAATGCAGCAGGAGGAATCCTCGGTCGTCAAATCAAGATTATCCAAGAAGATGGTGCGAGTGATTGGCCAACATTTGCTGAGAAGTCAAAAAAGCTGATCATCAAAGATAAAGTGGCTTGTGTATTCGGATGTTGGACATCTGCTTCAAGAAAAGCTGTTCTTCCTATCTTTGAAAAAGAAAATAATATGCTTTATTACCCTACATTTTATGAGGGTTTGGAAGATTCAAAGAATGTTATTTACACGGGTCAGGAAGCGACTCAGCAGATTCTATATGGCTTAGACTGGGCTTATGATACACTCAATTCCAGAACCTTCTACCTCATAGGTTCCGATTATATCTGGCCTAGAACATCTATGAAAATTGCTCGTAAGCATGTGGAGAACTTCCTAACCAAGAAAGATCCTAAGTGTAAGGTAGTGGGTGAGGAATATTATCCACTAGGTCACACAAACTTCCGTTCTTTGATTAATAAGGTCAAACTCAAGAAACCTGATCTTATGTTCACTGCGGTTGTCGGTGGTAGTAACGTAGCTTGGTACAAGCAACTTAAATCTGCTGGCGTGACTTCAGACAAGTACAACCTACTAACAATCTCAACCACAGAAGACGAGGTATTGGGGATTGGGGGTGAGAATTGTGAAGGTTTCTATTCCAGCATGAAATATTTCCAATCTCTTGACAACCCTGCCAACAAAGCTTTTGTAGCGGCTTTTAAAAAGAAATGGGGAGAAGACAGTGTAATTGGGGATGTAACTCAAGCTGCTTACCTTGGCCCTTGGTTATGGAAATTTACTGTAGAAAAATGTGGAAGCTTTGACATCGATAAGATTGCTGAAGCCTCTGGTGGTGTAGAATTTAAAGATGCTCCTGAGGGTTATGTGCGCATACATGACACCAACCACCACTTATGGAGCTATTCCAAGATCGGAAAGTTCCTGAAAAACGGACAGTTTGAAGTAGTCTCAACATCACCTGATCTCATTGAGCCATATCCTTATCCAGAAGGTTATCAGTAAGATAAGATTGATTTCTTTATATATACTCTACGCGTAAAGCGAAGTGGTAAATCCTAGTAATGAAGTGAAGTGGTTAGCGGTGGGGAATGGTAAGCGACATTCCCCACTTGCTTACCAAAATTGGGAAGAAAAAAAGTTTAGATTTAGGAAGTATCAAAGATGATAGGTGACTATACATATCAAGAGATTTTTTCAGTAATAACGATGCAGTCCTTTGCGGGAGTTAGTCTTTTGTGCATCTACGTTCTCATGGGGCTTGGCCTATATATTGTATTTGGCCAAATGGGGGTAATTAATATGGCGCATGCCGAGTTCCTGGTAATGGGATCATATACCATGTGTTTGGTCTCGAGAATGGTGACAGACGCTGTGCCAGGACTACTCGATTTTTATTTTCTTCTAGCTATACCATTAGCTTTTGCCATTCCTTTTGGCGTGGGTTATCTGGTGGAAATGTCATTGATCAGCCGGTTGTACAAACGGCCGCTTGATACTTTATTGGCAACCTGGGGTCTTAGCTTAGTTTTACAACAGTGTTTTAGAACCTTCATTGGCGCGAGAGAAATGAGCGCGACACTTCCTGAATGGATGATGGGATCTTGGTCACCAGCTGATGGGATTGATATCCCTTTAAGTGGATTAATCTTGATGGTTTTGACCATCTTGTTGACTGCAGGGCTGGTTATTTTTCAGCGCAAAACGAGTTGGGGATTAAAGATGAGAGCGACTACGCAAAATCGCGAAATGAGCGGAGCTCTAGGTATTAATACGAAAATGACAGACCGACTCACGTTTGCCATAGCTTGTGGTATTTCTGGAGTAGCGGGGGCTTTCTTTACCACCATTGCTTCGACTTCACCAACCGCTGGAACTAACTATATAGTTGATGCATTCCTAGTATTAGTTGTGGGTGGATTAGGAAGCTTATTTGGCCTTTTCATTTCCGGAGGCTTCTTAGCATTACTCTCATCTATATTAGAGTTTTTCATGACGGGTTCATTGGCAAAAGTATGGCTTTATCTGATTATCTTTGCCGTATTGATGAAGTTCACCAAAGGTCTTTTCTCGGAGAAAATCCGGACCTAGTCATTAAAGTTTAAATAATTTTAAAGAGAGATAAAAACAATGAAATCAAAAGTAGATAACAGCAGCCCATTTGTATATTTCTATGAAAAAATTATAGGGGGCAGGAGTGGTTTGGTATGCTTGATTACGCTATCTTTATTACTGTTCATAGTCTTACCTCTGTCGTTGAATACATTTAGGCTAAACTTGACAGGAAAGTATTTAAGCTATGCATTTGTGGCAATGGGCCTCGTGATGTGCTGGGGTTATGGAGGTGTTCTGAGTCTAGGGCAGGGACTGTTCTTCGGTATAGGAGGCTATTGTATGGCTATGTTTTTGAAGCTTGAGGCCTCGGATCCTGAAAGCACAAAAATACAAACAACGCCTGGTATTCCCGATTTTATGGATTGGAATCAGGTTACGGAGTTGCCGTGGTTTTGGTACCCATTTAAAAGCCTTCCCCTTACCCTGATATTAATCTTATGTTTGCCGACCATTGTGGCTTTCTGCATGAGTTTTTTTTATTTCAAAGGTCGAGTTGGGCCTGTGGTCTTTGCGATCTTAACCCAATCCATGGTCGCTTGTGTATGGTACCTTATAGTTGGTAACCAGGGCTACTTCGGTGGCATTAACGGTATGACGGACCTAAAGACCTTAAACGGATGGGACATACGAACGGAATCTGCTCAAGTAATTCTATATTTTGTATGTGTCGCGCTGCTCTTTTTATGTCTTTTCTTCTGCCGTTATATTTTAGCATCGCGTTATGGTCGAGTTTTGGTTGCTCAGAGAGACAGAGAGCAACGTGTTCAGTTTTCAGGTTATAATATTTCGAATTTCAAGATTTTCATTTTTTGCGCGGCAGCATTTGTGTCAGGTATTGGAGGCGCGATGTTTACTCTCCAGGTCGGCTTTATGTCACCTAACTTAATTGGAGTTGTTCCCTCTATTGATATGGTGATCTTCACAGCTGTTGGAGGAAGACTTAGTCTCTATGGAGCAGCTTATGGAGCCTTGCTCATTAGTTTTGCGAAAACTGCGCTATCTGAAGCCAATGCGGATTTATGGATATTTTTCTACGGGTCTTTATTCATCATCATTGTGATGCTTTTACCCAAAGGACTTGCGGGGCTCTACACAGATCATATCAAACCTAGGTTTTTGGCTTGGTATTATGCAAAGAAAGGTAAGCCAGCAAGTGGTAAGGAAGAGGGTTCTTCCATGCCAATAGAAAGTAGTCCCAAACTTGAGGAGGCAGAAAAATGATTCAGACAATTGGTAGTAATACAGATTTCATCCTCGGTATAGAGGACCTCACGGTTTCCTTTGATGGATTTAAGGCAGTCGATTCACTCACTCTTTATGTAGATAATGGAGAACTTCGAGTAATCATTGGTCCTAATGGCGCAGGTAAGACAACTGTTCTCGATCTGATATCTGGGAAGACCAGGGCAACCGAAGGAAGCATCAAATTTAAAAATACGGAACTTATCGGGCGCAAGGAACATGAAATAGTTAACTTAGGGATTGGCCGAAAATTTCAAACACCATCAGTTTATGATAGCTTGACGGTATTCGAAAATTTAGAAATTTCCTACCCACAAGGTAAGACCGTCTTCGAGTCACTTAGATTTACTCGTTCTGATGAAGTAGTCGAGCGAATCATGGAGGTGATCAAGGATATTTATCTTCTAGATCATATCGATACGAGGGCGGATCTATTAAGTCATGGCCAAAAACAGTGGTTAGAGATTGGGATGCTGCTGGTTCAAAATCCAGAACTTATCATGCTGGACGAGCCGGTTGCGGGAATGAGTGTCAAGGAACGTGAGGCAACTGCGGAACTGCTCAAGAGGATCGCTAAAAATAGAGCTATCATCATTATCGAGCATGATATGGATTTTGTGGAGTCAATTGCTAACCGAGTGACAGTTTTGCATTTAGGCAAAATTTTAGCCGAGGGAACCATGGAGGATATTAAGAACGATCCTAAAGTGAAGGAAGTCTACCTAGGAGATTAGTATATGTTTAATATAAAAGATTTAAAAGTTTCTTATGGCCAAAGTAATGTGATCCCCAGTCTATCTTTTGACTTAAAGCAAAATGATATCCTAGGGATCATGGGGAGGAATGGGATGGGTAAAACCACTCTCCTTAAATCACTCATTGGGATACTGCCATCTGAAGAGGGCAGTATTACATTGGAAGAGGTTGATCTGGCGCCCATGCCAAGTTACAAAAGAGTGAGATCCGGCTTAGCCTATGTGCCCCAGGGAAGAATGATTTTTCCCTCGATGACGGTAACCGATAATATCAAGGCTGGATTACAGAAAACGGGTAAATCTCAAATCCCTGACTACGTTTATGATTTGTTTCCCATTTTAAAGGAAATGGGAGCGAGAAAAGGAGGGAACTTGTCTGGGGGACAGCAGCAGCAGCTAGCTATTGCGCGAGCCTTGGTTACAGAACCTAAAGTTCTTATACTAGATGAGCCTACAGAGGGGATCCAGCCTTCTATTATTAAGGACATTGCCAAAGTCCTCAAGAAGATTAGAGATATGAAAAATATCTCCATTATTGTAGCAGAGCAGGTTTTGTCTTTTACTATGGAGGCTTGCGATCGTTTTATTGTCATCGATGGAGGTGAGTTTACTTATGAAAGTGACAAAGAAAATGTGGACCCCGAACACATCAAAAGTCTTCTTGCTGTTTAGAGTGTTTCTTAGAATTTCGTAGAAACGAAAACAAAATGATAACCTAAAAGAAAGAGAAAATAATGCCTGAAACCCTAATTAAAATTGATGTGAGTGAAGTGCCAGAGAAGCAAGACGTGCTGCATAACAGGTGGCACCCGGATATACCCATGGTGGCGACAGTTAAACCTGGAGCTGAGTTTCGTGTAGAGTGTGTAGACTGGACAGGTGGACAGATTAAAAATGACGAGTCTGCTACAGACATAAAAGTTGTGGACCTGTCAAAGGTACACTATCTAAGTGGTCCTATCGGAGTCGAAGGCGCTGAGCCGGGAGATTTGATGGTTGTCGATATCCTTGATGTAGGTGCATTACCAACTTCAGAATGGGGATTTACAGGTATTTTTGACAGAGAGAATGGAGGCGGATTTTTGACTGATGCTTTTCCAGAGGCGAGGAAGGCATGTTGGGATTTCCACGGGGTGTATACTTCCTCTAGGCATATTCCTAAAGTTGAATTTGCAGGAATTATGCACCCTGGATTGATAGGGTGCTTGCCTTCAAAAGACCTACTCGATACATGGAATACAAGAGAGACAGAACTCTTCAATACGGAACCTGAAAGGGTCCCTCCTTTGTGTGCTTTGCCCTATGCTGAAACAGCACACATGGGGAGAATGAGTCCAGACGCAGCTAAAGCAGCTGCCGCAGAGGCAGCGCGGACTGTGCCGCCAAGAGAGCATGGAGGTAACTGTGATATCAAAAACTTAACACGTGGATCAAAAGTTTATTTCCCTGTCTATGTCAAAGGGGGAGGATTGTCCATGGGTGATATTCATTTCTCGCAAGGAGATGGTGAGATCACCTTCTGTGGTGCTATCGAAATGGCTGGATACCTTGATATACGAGTCAATTTGATAAAGGATGGTGTGGCAAAATATGGTGTCAAAAATCCGATTTTCGAATCCAGTCCTATGGAGCCCACTTATGATAATTATTTGATTTTCGAAGGCATCTCCGTGGACGAGGCAGGAAAGCAGTATTATTTGGATCCCCATGTTTCATACCGTATGGCTTGTTTAAATGCTATTGAGTATCTCAAGAAATTTGGATACACGGGTGCTCAAGGCTATGCCATTCTTGGGACTGCCCCAGTTGAAGGCCGTATCAGTGGTATTGTTGATATACCAAACGCATGTACCACCTTGGCCATACCTTCTGGAATATTTGATTTTGATGTCAAGCCTGGCGCAGCAGGTCCTAGTCCGATTATAAATGAAACGGATTTAGCGGTAGTTAGTTAAGAATCCAAATGCTGAGAACTAGTTATGCCGCTGTATCAATATTATTGTGAAGAACACGGTCCATTTGAAGCTTTCGCTTCGATGCAAGATCGCCATAAGGCTATGCGCTGCCCGGACTGCTTGATTGAATCAAACAGAATGATTACCGTGCCGCGGTTAAGTGGGTTGGGCTCCTTGCGTATGCAAGCAGAGGCTCGTAATGAGAAAAGCAGGCATGAACCACATGTTTGTAAGACATCTACCTGTTGCGGTAGAGGTCATAGCCATAAGAAAGAGCGTAAAAAAGGGCTTCAGAGTTATACAGGCAGCAGGCCCTGGGTGATCGAACACAAATAGTGTGTTTGTAATAAACGGTGCTTAGAATTCACTGCTGCATTATATGGTCTTGAGCAGTATATGGCTCAAGACCATATTCTGGCTCTGATTATATAAAGGAAGTTGGACGAAATGCCTTAAAGCTTGAGCTAGAAGGAAGAGTGGGTTCAGGAATATCTGTCCAAACTCTATATTTCTATCAGGCTCAGATTTTCTTGAGGATAGTATCTTTAAATCGAAAGAGTATCATCTGGCTTAATTAATTTAATAAAGAGTGAAATAATGGTTATAGAAAGGTTGTATTGGTTAAGAAAGTATGTATCCTTTTGCCCAGTCAGTGTGATTTTGTTGCTCATTCATGTCGTATAAATAGCACCATACCATGCGAGTAACAAAGTAATCATCTGAAGAATATGGAATATTGCAAAATACTCATAGAAATAATGAATGTTATTCATTCAGGCATGAAAAGTGCTGAACTATAATCGATTAAGTTTATTCGGTGGAATAAAAAACAATAAACAAAGGAGTAAAAGAATAATGAAATGGTTAAAAAAGTTAGGGCTGCCAGTAGCGGCAGTCTTTATGTCTGTTCAAGTTTCCCAAGCGGGTATGAAAGACATGGAGGTAATCGAACCAACGGTTGAAGAAGAGGAAATTGGATCTGCAGTATCCGGTTATGTGTCACTTGATTTTAACACACACTTCATGTCATATGGACTTGACGTATGGGGTGCTGGTAGAGGATGGAGTGATGCACTATTCAATCCTAGTGCAGGGCTTGATGTCGATCTTGGCAAAGGGTTTACATTACATTTCGGTACCTGGTGGGATGTGAATGATAACACCCAGGATGGAACACTCAGTGACGACATCCAAGA
Organism: Verrucomicrobiota bacterium; assembly: GCA_039192515.1. Lineage (NCBI taxonomy): Bacteria > Pseudomonadati > Verrucomicrobiota > Verrucomicrobiota bacterium. Next base: position 141,158 of record JBCCXA010000004.1, read on the forward strand.
GATTGATTTATGGGGAGGTATGACCTATACCTATGAAAAATGGTCTGCTACTTTGATGTATCAAGAATGGATCTATGCTAGTGATAGTGAAAGAATCCTTGATCTTACACTTGCCTACGATCATTGGTTAAATCCAAGTTTGACATTCCACGGGCGTGTAGATGGTAACGGTGCTCAAAATGAAGGTGTAGTATTTGTTCCTGCAATTGCTTATGACTTCGATCTTGGCCCATTTGGTGTAAGTGTTCCACTAGCAATTGGTTTATTAACTGAAGGTTACCACGTAGATAATGAAGGTGGATTTGGTTACATCCAGACTGGTGCGCAATTTAGCTACCCTTTAGATTTCATTCCAGTTGAGTTCGGAGAATTTGCATTCAACTTTGGTATGTATTATTACTACACAGATGGTGATAACATCAATAACCCAGACGATCATATCATAACGACTAATGCTGGTGTTTCTTGGTCCTTCTAATCAGGACTGGGTTGAGTTGAAATAAAAATTATATTTCTTCCTATGGTTGTAAGGCTGGGCGAGCTTGAGGCTTGTCCAGCTTTATGCTGATATAAAGCACTTACAGAATTTTAACCCTATCTATAATACAATTTGTAGGCATCATACAAATGCACCTCTCTCCTAGAGAAAAAGATAAGTTATTAGTTGTCCTTGCCGCAGATTTAGCAAAGCGCAGGCAACAAAGAGGGCTCAAACTAAATTATCCTGAAGCGGTAGCTATACTAACCTATGAAATTTATGAGGGAGCTCGCGACGGCAGATCGGTAGCTGAGCTTATGAGTTATGGCACTACTATACTTAAGAGAGAAGATGTCATGGAAGGTGTTCCTGAAATGATTCAAGAAGTTCAGGCTGAAGCAACCTTTCCTGATGGGACAAAACTAGTAACCGTTCATAACCCCATCCGCTGATTTATGGTTCCCGGAGAGTTAATTGTTGCAAGTGATGCGGAAGCCTTAAAGGCTAACCTGGGTTTGGAATTAATTACACTTGTTGTATCCAATCAAGGAGATCGACCAGTTCAAGTAGGTAGTCATTTTCATTTTTTTGAAGTCAATGAGTCATTAGATTTCGATCGAAATTTGGCATTAGGTTTTCGCTTGAATATTCCTGCTGGATCCGCGATCCGTTTTGAGCCTGGTGATCTACGTGAAGTCGAATTGGTGGCCATGGCAGGTACACGAGAGGTTTATGGTCTCAACAACAAGGTGAATGGTTCTCTGCCAAATAGGTCATCAAATTAATTAGTTTTTATTAGAGAGTAATAGGTGCGATGTCCTTAGAGTTATCTAGAAAGCAATATGCTGAAATGTTTGGTCCCACAGTGGGGGACCGCATTCGCTTAGGTGACACCGATCTTTTTATAGAAGTAGAAAGAGACTATATTGCCAGTCGAGCGGGCTATGGAAATGAGGTCAAGTTTGGGGGGGGGAAAGTAATCCGCGACGGGATGGGTCAATCTCCAGTTGCACTTGACGTTGAAGCACTAGATCTCGTCATTACCAACGCTTTGATACTCGATTCAGATGTAGGAGTGGTTAAGGCTGATATTGGTATCAAACACGGTAGAATTGTCGGTATAGGCCACGCAGGAAATCCAGGAATTCAGAGCGGCATAGGATCCGTTTTGAAAGACCCTAACACAGGCCAATTTCATCCTATGACTATTGGGGCGGCAACAGAAGTGATTGCCGGTGAAGGTATGATCGTTACAGCGGGTGGTGTTGATGCGCACATCCACTTTATATGTCCTCAACAGATTGATGAAGCACTATGCAGCGGGGTAACCACCATGCTAGGTGGTGGAACTGGGCCAGCGACTGGAACGAATGCTACCACCTGCACTCCTGGCATATGGAATATCCACCGCATGTATGAATCAGCGGATGCGTTTCCAGTAAATTTAGGTTTTTTAGGAAAAGGAAATTGCTCAACACAGGAGCCTTTGAAAGAGCAAGTGATTGAAGGCGGTGCCATTGGACTTAAATTGCACGAAGATTGGGGGACACACCCTGGTGCTATAGATAGCTGTTTACAGGTCGCAGATGAGCTAGATATCCAAGTGGCCATTCATACAGATACCTTGAATGAGTCAGGGTTTGTGGAAAACACACTTAATGCGATTGCAGGTAGGACTATTCATACCTACCATTCAGAAGGCGCAGGTGGTGGTCATGCTCCTGATATTATTAAAGTTTGTTCTGAATCTAATATCTTGCCATCTTCTACGAATCCAACACGTCCGTTTACAGTGAACACCATTGAGGAGCACTTGGACATGTTAATGGTTTGCCATCATCTTGATTCTAAGATTCCTGAGGATGTGGCCTTTGCAGAATCACGTATTCGACCTCAAACGATTGCAGCGGAAGACATTTTACATGATATGGGAGTGATCTCCATGATAGCGAGCGATAGTCAAGCTATGGGCCGCGTAGGAGAGGTTATTTCTCGCACATGGCAAACGGCTCACAAAATGAAGGCGCAATTTGGTAAACTGGATTCAAGCCAACATCCAGCAGCAGATAATTTCAGGGCGCTACGTTATATTTCTAAGTACACACTTAATCCTGCAATCACTCACGGCATGGGGCATGAAATAGGTTCTCTGGCAATAGGTAAACTGGCGGATATCGTTTTATGGAAACCTGCTTTTTTTGGGGCAAAGCCGGAGATGGTTTTGAAGGGTGGAATGATAGCTATGGCTAATATGGGAGATCCGAACGCTTCTATTCCTACCCCACAGCCTATGCACTATCGCCCGCAATTTGCTTCTTTTGGCAAGGCTGTGGGCTCTGCAAGTGTTAGTTTCATGAACCAACTGGCGCTTGAGAAGGGTATTGCTGAAAAACTAGGATTATCGAAATCTCTAGTCGCAATTAAGAATACTCGGAAGATCACTAAAGCTGATATGGTTTATAATACAGCACAACCTAAAATTGAGGTAGATCCCGAAACGTATACGGTGAAAGTGGATGGTGAAGTAATTACTTGTGAACCTGCTGCTGAAGTTCCTCTAGCCCAGAGGTATTTTCTATTCTAAAAGACTCACCGTAAAAGGATTTCCATGCCGTTAATAGAAAAGGTCTTAGAGGAGTTTGATGAGAGCCTTGAGATCATTCCTCTAAAAGTGGACCGCCATCTTCTACAGAAAAGACGCTGGAGAAAATCTGCGGAGGATGGTGAAGATTTTGCTTTTGCTCTTGATGCCCCGCTTAAGCAAGGTGATATTTTTTGGCAAGGCGACCAAGTGTTGTATAGAATCACCCAAGAGCATGAGTCGGTTCTTGAAGTGGAAATTCCTAGAGATCGAACTGAAGCAGTCAAGTTAGGTTGGTTGCTCGGTAATATGCACCAACCTATAGAAGTGAGGGAGGGGAAGGTTTACATGGTGAATGAATTGACTATCAGGCAAAAACTTCAAGGTGCTGAGATCAGGTATTTAGAAAAAAAGGATATTTTCTGCCCACCCGCTCACTCAGGGCATCATCATCACTGAAAGTTCTCATCTACTATGTTGAATGGAGTTGAAGATTTATCTAAGGATTATTTATCTAAGCTTTTACAGGTGTCTGATAGCGCTTATCCTACAGGCAGTTTTTCTCATTCTTATGGCTTAGAGGGAATGTTGCAGATAGGCGTGATTAAGAATGAATCTGATTTGCAACTATTTATTGAGCAGGAGATAGACCATAGTTTGAAGCATCTAGAGTTGCCTATTTTGCACCACGCTTACTTGTCATTGGACAAAGGTGATTTTGCTGAGCTCAGCTATTGGGATAAATTGTCTGGTGCAGCTAAGCAACCAACGGAATTTCGACTTGCTTCTACCCGAGTAGGGAAACAAAGATTTCGTTTGCTTAGAGATGTGATAGGAGCTGAGAGTATCGACTCCATCACATGGGAGAAAATAGATAGTGCCCTTCCATCTAAGCACCTCGCGGTGGTTAGCGCTATAGAAAGCTGGACATTAGAAATTCCATTAAAAGTAGCTATGATCAGTTATTCGGTCCAAAATTATGCATCGATCTTAACTGCTGCCCTGAAGCTTATGCGTTTAGGGCAAACTGCGATTCAGAGAATATTGCATCAACATTCGAAGAACGCCTCATATTTGGTAGATGAGGCTATGACCATTTTACCGGAGAAAATAGGCTCCTTTACTCCTTTGTTAGATATAGCGGCGTGTCAACACCAGCGCGCATTTTCGCGTATGTTTTTATCATAAGGGTTGGAAAGAAAATTTTATGAAAGAAAAGAAATCATTGATAAGAGTTGGTATTGGAGGTCCGGTAGGATGTGGTAAAACAACCATTGCCTTAAAACTGTGCCAAACTTTTCGAGATCAATGTGATATGGCAGTTATTACTAATGATATCTATACGCAAGAAGATGCTCAGATGCTACGTAGAGAAAGTGCTCTGAGTGAAGACAGGATCATGGGTGTAGAAACAGGAGGTTGTCCTCATACGGCTATTCGAGATGATATTGCAATGAATCTTGCCGCCATTGATGAGATGCAGCAACGCATTCCTGGTTTAGAGATGATCATCATAGAGAGTGGAGGAGATAATTTAACAGCAACTTTCTCGCCAGAACTGGTGGATATTTTTATCTATGTCATTGATGTATCAGGAGGAGAGGATATTCCTCGAAAAGGGGGTCCTGCTATTGCTCATAGTGATTTGTTAATCATTAATAAAATTGATCTGGCATCTCATGTAGGGGTTAGTTTAGAGAATATGGATCGTGATACTCATAAAGTGAGGGACGCGAAACCTTATTTACTTTGTGATATGCGTTCAAATAAAGGGGTTGATTCCTTAGTAGAGTGGGTAAAGCATGATGTTTTGTTTGCTGATGTAAATTGACTTAGTGTTTTTATTCATATCCGTATGAAGACTCAGAAGGACGTCATATCTTCGTTAGAGGGAAGGCTAGAACTTCGTTGTGAAGAGAAGGAAGGGAAGAGCTTTTTAGAACATCAGTATTTTTCAGTTCCTTACCATATCAGCAAGACTTACTGGAATGAGTCCGTATTATTGGTTCAAGTGACAAATCCAACTGCGGGGATTTTCGCTGGTGATCGCATGACCAGCAGTGTGATGGTCGGTGAATCTGCCTCCCTGCTGTTAACGTCTCCTAGTGCACAACGTGTTTATAGTATGCATAAGGGGGATGCTTCTCAGCACATAAAATATACTGTCAAAAAAGGTGGGTGGTTAGAGGTGTTTCCAGAGCTCTTTGTGCCACAAAAAAAATCACGTTATCGCCAAGAGTGTGAGGTTGAAATAGAAGCCGGTGGAGAAGTCTATTTTGCAGAGATCATTGCTCCTGGAAGGTTAACTCATGGGGAAAATATGCAATTTGAACAATTGGATTGGAATTTTAAGATTTCTTATGGGGGGGATTTACTCTCTTTGGAGCGTTGTTACTTAAATCCATTAGAAAATCCTTGGATGCTTAAAGTTCCCAACTGGGAGCAGACTTATTATTTTAGTATATGGGTGTTATCAGATAAGTTGTCTGAGATCAAAGAGCAGTTTTACCAAAAGTTAGACCAGCTAGGCGGCAAGGAACTTTATCTTGGATTCAGTTCTTATGATCACCGGGCAATCATGATCAAAGGAATGAGTTTGTGTATTCTTAGGCTGCGCAAAGTGATGCTCGAAATCCGCCAATTATTTTCAGGGTTATTGCATAACTTATCAGTAACAGTCAGAAAACTTTAATTTTACTTGCAAGGAAATGTAGGTCAGCTCGATGTTGTTTTTTCGTTTTATCTTAGAAGAAAATGAATCTAACCCTGAAATCACTTTGGTAGAGAATACCGGTAGTCTTGGGATGTCTAAAGTCATTTAGGGTGTCATTTCGACGGCAGACCCATTCCACTGGCTAATCGTCTTGATGTGATCCGCAGTGAGTTTTATAGGCTGTAGATTGCGTATATAGGTGTCTAGTTTTATATGCCTGTAGTACTCTAGTTCTTTGGCTGGAAGGTTCCATGTGATGTTATAGTTTTGTTTCTGGTCAAAGTTTGTCGTCGAAACATTGACAATGGCTTGATACTGAAAAGTAAGCCGTGACATCTCACCATCTTTTTTCTTTCTTCCTAGAATCACTTTTGTGGAGAACAGCACATCTCCCTTAGCATAAGGCAGCGTGTAAGTGATGAATGCTTGTTCTTCCTCATAACGAATGGAGATATTGTCTCGATCTAAATCGATTGCTTCTTCATTTGCTTTTTTGCCCAAGGACCAAGATGTATGTGGATTCAGCAAAAAAATTAGGCCTGTGGTAATCAATAACAAAGAAAGAAAGGCGTCCTTTGAGTATGAGTGATTCAAATTGTTCATGATCTACACCTAGCTACTTTTATGCCCACTGAACAGCTATTAAATAATATATTTGGGCTACTTATTAGCTATCCCATGAATTGGATTTTTGTGAGGATGATTGCAATTTACTGCTTGGAATATGATCTATCAACCCCTTGAAAATATCATACTCATCAAATTCAAAAATTAGCTGGTAACCTACGCTATCCAGGACAGTTACATAAAGGTCTCGCTCAAGAATTTGGTATCCGTGTTGGTTAGCATAGGAAGTAAGCGCTCTTCTTTGCTGAATAATAAAAGTCATCCGAATTGCTTCTTGATAGCGGGCTGCAAATTCACTAATTGGCGGCGATTCTTGATGAACGATATCCGTGTTTTCTAGTAAGAGGAAAATTTCAGATTCCTTATGGAGTATACGGTAGAAAGGCAGTTTTAATAACGCTGCCCCATAGATAACAAAATCCCAAGGTTTGTTTTTATCTACTTTGATTTTTCTCTTAGTAAGCATTTCGATATTTGATGACTTGCCTATCTTTTTGATGGCCTCCGCAGCCTCCAGGCTATAGTTATCAAAAAAATTAAGGTACCCACCCCAGGCCCAAGTCCATTTGCCTGACGACTCAACATATGACCCGATAATTTGAGCTTTTGAAGAATAGCTATCACCGGAATCCGTATGAAATTCAATAGTTGAGTTAGACCGATCTAAAGACGCGCTGTGGGCGCCTAAAATATTTTCTAATACAATTTGATAATCAGCGATCAAACCGATGTTGTCGCATACCATATCATCTAATGGGCTCATTTTACTTTCCCTTGTTTATCAAACTTAGTCCGTAGTATATTCCACCATAGCAAAAGACTGATTGTAACAGTGGACTGTTCCCAGAAAATTTGCATGATTTTGTTGTCACTTTTACATCTCTATTCAATTTGTGGAAGAGTAGATTACCTGATCGCGCCATCCTAAGGTTTTTCATGTAGCTCCATTAAAGCAATAGAGCTTATCAGTATGATCACTCTTCCTTATACAGCAAAGTCCCTGTCCCCAATTCCTAACTTAGGGTGAAATATAGACCAACTAAGCTTAGTGACAAGGTATAATTAAATATTTAAAATCTTTAAAATTCAAAATACTTTTAGTTATTTTATTCCGTTAATGATTAAGGATGATGATGTCACCGTACGATGTAGTAATCATGATCCCTATAACTTGAACTAATAGTCTAAGTAGAATAACTAGATCTATTCCAAAGAAGGCGGGGTTTTACCCTCTTTCCATCTCCATTCTGGGTAGAGATTAATTTCGCCTGAGTCTACTTTAAATCCTGCAGATTGCAGAAGATAGGCTACACCCTCGGGGCTTTCCATGGTTTCCCTTAAGCAACGTGCAAAAAGTTCTATGTACTCTTTGTAAGACTCTAAATCTAAACTTCCTTCTGATACGTAGTGGCTTAATGAACGATCATGGCTGTCTATAAGATCAAAAAGTGCTTTTTTAATGCGGTAACGCATTTCGGGGTCAATGACTAACTTGAAAGGGCTAGCCGCTGCGTTTTGGTTTGCTTCTAAGTTATTTGAAAGTGCTTCTGAAACCATTAATTCGAATTCTCCTGGCTGAGTCATATTAGATTTGTGAGAGTATTGGGGATTAAAAAAAATTACAAGAGACATTTCACTAATTGCTGGCATCCATTGAACCCAGATGATGTCACAGAAGTTCAAGGAGATACATAATAGTTTGAGGCATAAGGAAAAGAGAGTCGACGAAGATATATCAATCGTATGGTCTGAGCGCCAATCCGGATAGAGGTGAGACATGGGTCTCAAATAGGTGATACCTCTAGGAGACGCTATGTTTCTTCCGGCTAAGATCTGTGCAGATCCTTAAGCCTCGATGGCATCCTTTGGATGTAATTTAAGAGCTCCCAGCAAGCGAATTCCATACTTCTTCTTTAGAAGTTCCTTTAGAAAATAGCATCTTCGCAGCATTAAATTCATCTCGTGTCCAGGCTCGTTTTGCTTCAGCATTCTGAATTGCATCTAGGAAAAAGTCCTGCAGATGGTGTGGGAGTTGTAAGAATGCTTCTACTTCCCCTGAGTCACCGATGAGATTGAAATGAAGTAGTTTTTGGTCCGACATATGGCAGAAGATATTATTTTCCTGCCCGTGACTCGCATGGTAATAGTAGTCCCAGAAGGTTTCATAAATTGTTCCGCCTGGGGTGAGTGTGAAGAGCAGTAGACTTAGTAGGATATCATTGTTTTCCCCTCCGACTGTCAAGCCTGCTCTGGTTTCAAGTCTAGCACTTTGATTATCTACAATGGAGTTAATGTTTTTGCTACTTTCACGAACTAGAAAATCTATTCTCGTTTCAGGCTCAATCGAAAGACCGTAAATAACGGTTCCCACCTCACTTGAGGCAATGAATTCATGAGGATCCATAGACTAGAGTTTTCAGATCATCCGAGCCGTGTCCAGTCAATTTAAACTGCCTCATGGTAATAGAAAACTAAAAGAGCCATGCTCAAACCGTGTCATTCATAGATCTTCGCCGACACTTCTTTCCTTGAGACGCAATATTATAATGCATCTCGTTCAAATTGTATGACATCATCCGGTTTAAAAGAGTTGAAGCATGGAAAGAGAGGCGTAACTTTTATCTTTTAATCTATGAAACAAGCGACAAAGAAAATGATGGGAGCCTTCCGAGGCTGGGTAGACCGCATGAAACATGGTGAGGTGGATTGGGATGAACTCGAAGCGACCTTGATCCAATGTGATTTAGGTCTTCCGATGGTGGAAAAAATCTTGGAACGCTTGAAAGGGCAAAATCTCTCAGCGACGAATGCTCAGGAGGCCGCTGTGGCAGAATTATATAAATTGTGGGAGGATGAAGTAAGATCGGTAGATGATCTTCTCTCCAAGGAAGTTTGGTTAATAGTGGGTGTAAATGGTGTTGGCAAAACGACAACCATTGCCAAATTAGCTCATCGTTTTAAGCAGCGAGGGCGTAAAGTTCATTTGGTAGCGGCAGATACTTTTCGTGCTGGCGCCATTGCTCAGCTTGGAGTTTGGGCAGAGCGTCTTGATTTAACAATTACTAGTGGTGTGGAAGGTGGAGATCCTGCTTCCGCAGCTTACAAAGGATTAGAAGAAGCAGAAACTCATGGAGCTAACTTAATCTTAATCGACACCGCAGGACGTTTGCATAATAAAGAGAACTTAATGCGAGAATTAGAGAAAATTAAGAGGGTAATCAATAAACAAGATGAAGATGCTCCTCATGAGACTATCATGGTGCTTGATGCCACCAATGGTAGTAATGCCTTCCAGCAAGCCAAACTCTTTCATCAGGGAGTAGATTTAACCGGTGCTATTGTGACGAAGTTAGATAGCTCTGCTAAAGGTGGAGTGGTGGCCGCATTGAAAGATGAATTGGACATAGACACCCTTATGGTAGGCTTAGGTGAAGGTATGGATGATTTGATGATCTTTGATCCTCAAGCATATGTTGAGAGCTTTTTCGGCTAATCCTTAACTTCTATTACCTTATCAAGGTGTAATGTTTAATCGGGTTATTAATACCGCCTAAGCTACATTTCTAAAGGTCCATTATCTTGGGCCGATCTTTTTATGAGAGGGTTAGATAGGCCCATAGTGCTCTAAGAAGGGGAGATGGGATAGAAATGGTTTTCTGGAGCAATGAAATGTTACCTACTTTATGGATTGGTCGATTCAGAGGCTCTTATGGAGCATGCTGGGAATTTGGTTGTTCTCCTCGACGACTGCCTATGCTCAAAATTATGAAAAAATTGCTCCCAAGATTCCTCAATCTACTTCTGGTTCGCTCGAAAAATTAGAAGAAGCAGAGCCTCCAGAACCGACCAATAGTCAAGTTATTCTGCCGGAGCTGAAAGGCCTCCTTTTCTATTCAAAGAGCACGATGTTAGAAAATCAAGATGCCCCACCTCTTCAGTCAGTGACCATATGGGATGTAGGTTTGCTGAACGATCTGGAATTCATGCGTCGTATGAACACTTATTTAGGGGAACCATTAACACTTGATGGAATAAATCAAATTGCCTGGGAAGTGGTGAGATTCTTCAGAGAAAAAGATAGGCCAGTAGTTGATTCAGTAATTCCAGAGCAGGCGATTGAAAATGGTATTCTGCGTATTTTGGTGATCGAAGGAAAATTAGGTCGAGTCAAAGTTGAAGGGAATAAATGGTTTTCTGCAAAATTGATTGGTGGTATGGTAAAGTTTAATGAAGGTGACGCGATTTCATACGAAAAAGCTAATAGAGAATTGGATTGGGTAAACCGCAACCCTTTCCGTGAGGTTTCATTGGTTTATTCAAAAGGGGATGAGTATGGAAAAACAGATGTAATTCTAAGAGTTAGAGATCGTTTCCCTGTTCGCTTTTACACTACTTTAGATGATTCTGGATATGATCAAACAGGATTAGAGCGGATCTCTACAGGTTTTAACTGGGGTAATGCTTTTTTTCTAGACCACCTCATGAATTACCAGTTTACCACCAGTGGGCATTTTAATATGTTTCACGCTCACTCTGGGAGTTATGTAGTTCCATTGCCCTGGAAGCATACCATGACTATTTTTGGGAGTTACGCAGAGTCAGATGACGCAGAAGAAACAACTTTTCCTCAACCAGGACAGCCACAATTTAATCAAGAGGGCTCAAGTTGGCAGGCAAGTTTTCGTTATGAGGCTCCCTTACCTAGTGTCTTTGATATAAATCACGCGTTGACTTTTGGCTACGACTTCAAGCAGAGTGACAATGACTTGGAATTTGGAGACACTCGTGTGTTAGGTCAAACCACAGATGTCAGCCAATTCAATTTGAATTATGCTCTAGGTTATGCGGATCCATGGGGGAGTACCCAATTCAGTGTAACAGGCTTCTGGAGTCCTGGAGATATGACCGGACATAACCACCCAGAGCAGTATGAGAGTGTCAGAGCTCAAGCCGGACCTGACTATTTGTATGCCAAGTTTGGGTTAGATCGTGTGACGCGATTGCCTGGAGATTTTACCTGGATTCTTGAGGCAGATGCTCAAATATCAAATGAGAATCTAATATCTAGTGAGCAATTCGGCATAGGCGGCTATACCACCGTGCGTGGTTATGACGAACGCGAAGCAGGTGGCGGAGATGAGGGATGGTTAATTCGCAATGAAATACGAACACCCTCTATCAGTTTGGGTCAGATTTTCCAGACAGAAGCGTGGAACGACCAATGGCAGTTTCTGGTTTTTTGGGACTATGGAGTCATGCATAAAGTAGACCTGTTAACAACACAGGACCCGTTTACTGAAGAAGATAATAACATCATTCTCTCCGGTGCAGGTGTTGGTTTCCGGCTGACTATCAGTCCTTATGTGACAGCTCGTTTTGATTATGCTTGGCAGCTGACAGATACGAATATCGATAAGGGTGCTTCAGAGAGATTACGAGATCGTGGACTTAATTCTCGAGCACACATGGGCATAACCATCAGTTATTAACAGCCACACAACATTTTCCGCAACAAAAGCCGTTCATGGAAAAAAATTCCAGTCATATTTGACTTATTAGAGTGATCAAACGGCTTTAGCCAGAGATGGAGAATTTTTCCCCTTCATCATTAGGGAATATTTAGATCTTTGGCTTAAAGCATAATTCTTGGCTCTAGGGCCGATAATTCATAAAAGAACAGACTAATTTTTTGAAATGTATCCGCATCTGTAATGTGTAAGGATCCTGAACGTATCAAGCCAATGGGATTGCTCAAAATGAGCTGCCTAAGTTCTTTGACTTTCTATCTCAGCACTGTTGAGCTTGCCAGTAACCCATCTGGTGGAAACGTGGTAAGTGGTAGTGCAACCATCAGCACAAATGGATCGACACTCACGATCAACCAAGGCAGTGATCGAGTCATCATTGACTGGCAAAATTTTTCTATCCAGGTGGGGGAAACGACAACCTTTATGCAGCCTTCAGAGATGTCTGCG